>JANYFP010000366.1 GCA_025362555.1 Verrucomicrobiota bacterium | reverse complement strand
TGGCTCTTGTACTTCGTGATGCCAGCCGCCTCTTCGAACACCACGCGGCGTTCCTCGGGCTTCGATGAAAGAATCTGGTCGATCTGGCCTTGGGCCATGATCGAATAGCTGGTGCGGCCCACGCCGGTATCCATGAAAAGCTTGTGGATGTCTTTCAGACGGCACGGCTGGCCGTTAAAGTAATATTCGCCGGCCCCGTCGCGGGCGACCCGGCGAGTGATCTCGATTTCGTGAAACTCGCTGCCGAGCTGTTTTTCGCAATCGGTCAGGAGCAGCGCGACTTCGGAAAACTGCGCAGCCTTACGGGTATCCGCACCCTCGAAAATGACGTCCTGCATCTTGCCGCCACGAAGCGCCTTGGCGCTCTGTTCGCCCAGCACCCAGCGGATCGCGTCCGCGATGTTACTCTTGCCGCAGCCATTGGGGCCAACGATGGCCGTGACGCCGGGCTGGAAATGGAGGGTGGTGTTGTCGGCGAAACTTTTAAAGCCGTGGAGTTTGAGCGCCTTGAGATACATTGAGCGTAAAAAAGCAGACTAGAGGGAGCGGTCCAGCCCTCCGCAACGGAAAAAACGCCTAAACTATTCACAAAACTATTCACAACGACCAGGGCGAATAGTCCATTGGGCATGAAACCGTTCGAACGCTCTGCGTTGAGTCTCGCCCGGACAACTTGCGGGAGGCTGGTTTCCCGCCCGACCGTAAGTAATTCGGCTCTCAGCCCAATTTAGCCCACCGGGGAGGATCCGCGTGCCACCTCCTGTTCAAGCAACTTGATTCGCTCGAGCACTACGTCGCGCCGGGCCAGTTCGTCGTTGGCCGGGAGCGTGACGAGGATTTGCCTCAGCCACACCAGCGCCGCCTCCGGACGACCAAGCGCGAGGAGCATTTCTCCATGAATCCTCGCCGCGTAATACGGCGCACCGGGCTGTTCCGCCGCCAGTCGATAAAAACGCGCCGCCTCATTCAAGTCGTTCCGCCGGCGCAGCTGAATATTCGCCATCTCAATATAGATTGCAGCATCCGGTCCGTGCCAGCGTAACGCTTTCTCCAAAAACCTGAGCGCCAAATGCGCACACTCTTCGTTCGCAATGGGCCGAAATGCACTCGGCACCGGGCCAGCCATGCGCCACTCGGGAAAATCATTGGCGAGAATGCGCGCACCGTTCAGCCAAAAATAAAGCGAACGCTCATCCGCCGCGACCGTCAGATCGAGCAAGGCCGCCGTTGCCGCCGCATCGCGTTTTTCCCACGCGAGATTAGCCCGCAGCCAACACCCGCTGGCGACCATCGAACGCATGCCACCCAGCAACGCGAGCGTGCTGCCGTGGCCAACTGAGGCAGCTAATTGTTCCTGTCGGAACTCTCCTTCACGAGTCCCAACGGCCGCGAGGCGTTCCAGCGGATGAATCAACGCCGCCATAGCGCACAAAACCGCCAAGACCAGCAGCGCACAAAACGATTTAGAATTCACGGCGATTGAAAACCAACGAAGCGAGCATCCCGAACAGCACCACATACGCCGCCCAATAGCCCACTGCCGCCAACAGCACGAACGCGGTGGGCAATTGGGTCGAGGCCAACAGCGCCTCCGCATCGAACAGCGCGAGATTGGGCCACACGCGCAACCACGCCAGACGGGAACCCTCGCCCACGAGGGGCCGCAAGTGGGCAATCCCCGCCAAAATTAATCCGGCGCAACTGGCGAACATCGCCGAGCCGGAATAACTGCACACCAGTAACGTCATCGCCGCCACCAGCGTGAGCTTCAGCCACTGCACGGCGCAGGCACAAAAAAACACCGGTAGCGAAACCGACGTGACGCCGAGCTGCCTGCCCCGCCAAAAAATAATCACTGCGATCAATGAGCCGAGAGCGCCGACGAATAGCGCCAGCAAGGCCCCGACGCCAGCGAGCTTACCCCAGATATATTCCCAGCGCCGCACGGGTCGCGTGAGCACGCAGTACGCCGCTCGACCTTGAATCTCACTGAAAAACAATTGAGAGGTCGTTAAAGCAGCGAGCAACATCCCAAAACTCCCCAACGCTCCCAAGCCGAAGTCTCCGATAAATTTCAATTCCGCGCCGCCGAAATTAAATTCCCGCAACCCCATCGCACCAAGCACCAACCCGGCTCCGAGGAGTCCGAGCAAAAACGTCAAACGCAGGTGCAGCGCCTCCCCGAGCGTATGCCGGGCAATCAGGCGAACCCGCCGGAATGACGCGATCGCACCGTGGGTCGCGACGTTATTCATGGGCCGCCAATTTTTCCAAATAAAGCTTTTCCAAGCGTGACGGTTGCGGCACCTCGTCGCGCACCGTGCCGAGCAACTCGGCGGGAGTGCCCTCGATCAGAATTTCTCCCCGGCCCAAAATCGCCAGTCGGTCACAAAGTTGCTCGGTATTCGCCAGCAAATGCGAACTGAAGACGACGGTCTTGCCGCGCGCCGCGAGATCGCGGATCAATCGATTCAACGCCAACCGGCCCGAAGGATCGAGCCCACTCGCGGGTTCATCCAATAGCACCAGCGGCGGATCATGCAAAATCGCCTGCGCCAGACCGACGCGCTGCAGCATGCCTTTTGAATACGTCCCCAAACGCTGCTCTGCGGCTGCGGACAAACCACTCCAAGTCAAAACTTCCGACACCCGCTCCGAAATAGTTTCCTCTGCGAGTGAGCTGAGTCCGCCGCAGTAGTGCAGAAATTCCCGCCCACTCAGGTGCAGGGGATAATGCGGCAGTTCGGGTAAATAACCGATCAAGGCCCGCGCCTCATCACTGCCGGCCGGATGCCCAAAAATCAAACAGTGGCCGCGCGTCGGCGCGAGCAATCCGCCGAGCGCCTTGAGCGTCGTACTTTTCCCTGAGCCATTGGGACCGAGCAACCCGAGCACTTGTCCCGGCGCGAGCCGCAGCGTGAGCGATCTGACGGCTGCCATTTGGGAACCGATCCACCCCGTGCGGTAACTTTTACCAAAACCGACCAGCTCAACGGCCCACGGAGTTTCAACGGCAAGCATCATTGAATGGAAAATCCGCGAAATTGCGGCTCACGTTTCGCTTCGGATTGTTCAACTTTGCGAACAAATCCTGTCATACGTTCGTGCACCGCAATGACGAAATTCCGCACCTCATCGACGGAACCCTCGACATCCAATTGGACGCGACCGTCGGGCAAGTTTTTCACAAAGCCCGAAACATCAAACTCCTTCGCCACTTGGAGGGCTTGATAGCGAAAACCGACGCCTTGAACGCGTCCATTAAAAAAGGCCGTAACATGATGCACCTCAGTCATAGAGATAAAAAAGCGGCCCGCTCGCGTCCAAGCAACACGAACCTGCGCCGGATACGAGCAGAATTTTATTTGCCAGAGGCTTCGAGGTGCGCAGTGTATTCCGTGACGCCAGCGTGCGCCATAAATCCATGACCAATTCTGATTCTGACGGGTTGTTCGATAACGATTGGGAAGACCGCGGCGAACTTTCTTGGACCGAGAAAGACTGGCAGAAATATCTCGCAGAACAAGAGACCGCCGTGCGCGATTACATCAAACACTACGACCAACTGGCGGATGCCACCGACCGCATTGACGAGGTGGCACGCCGCATGGGCTGGGAGATGACGGATAGCACGCCCAATTCATTGGCGGCCGAAATTGACGAAGACGAGGAGGAGG
>JANYFP010000294.1 GCA_025362555.1 Verrucomicrobiota bacterium | reverse complement strand
TTGGCGGGATATCGAAGCTCTCGCCTGCCTTGATACGCTGGAGGCGCGCACGGCAATTCAAGGTGCGATGAACAGTCCAAACCCGGAAGTGCGCAATGCGGTGACTCGGTGTGCGCCGGAGCTCATTCCCGATTCAGTGCGGACGGCTTCGCTGGTGCAGGGGCTCGAAACGGCGAATTTCTTTGGGGGTCTGACTGAGACACTGGACCAGGTGGCCGCTTTTCATCCGCCCTTGATTGTCGATGCGTTGTTGCGGGGTGCGCTCTGGCGCGGCGGAGAGTTGGCGGTGCATTTTTCAGCCATGCTTTGTTACATTTATGGCGAGGCCACGGTGCCGTTTGACCTGCAGCAGCGGCCCTTTTTTCTTCGTTTTGATACGGAAAATCGCACCGAACGCGAAGCGGTGTTTTGCGATTTGTGCGAAAGGATTGGCGTGGACGCCGGCCGCTATTTGACCAAGGGCAAGTTCGCTGCGGCCGCCTCCGTTTTAGCCGGATCAATGCGATAAGAAATAAACTCCGCGCGGTTGAGGTTCGGGAGTGTGGGTTCGACCGGATTCCTGGTCGAGCCTTTGAGACAGATCAGACTCGCCAGGCGCTATAAGAGCGGCGGGAGTCGTTTTGAGTCGTACTAGCTAGGATTACCGAGAGCTCACCGCGCCGGGGCGGAATTGCTCAACGGGTTGGAGCGGATGAGCACAGTATAGGTGAGGAGTTCCCCGGCGGGAGAGACGAAAAATACATCCCGATATTCGCGGGAGGGAACTTCGAGTTCGTAGAAATTCGGGCTCATGGGCTGGCTATCGCCGCGCATGCTGAACGTGCACGCAATTTCCGAAGGCAGTTGTTTTTTGCCGATGTTTTGCAGGCGAATCCAGACCCGGACACGACCGTCTTGCAGGGGATGAGCTTCCACTTTGAGCAGTCGGACTTCGCTGGTGTAGGCCTTGGAGAGAGACTTGTTGATTGGGACGAGTACGAGGCCGGTCCAATCGCGTTCGACGAGGTTGACGGAATCACCGTCAGCGGTCAGCCCGCGTGGCGGCGGCTGACCACGGGTGTTGACCGGCTCAACTTTAGGAGCGCGGGCGCCAGGTGCCAGGGAAGCAATCGCTTCGGGGAAACCGGTCGTATCAACCACATCGTGAGCGAGGGTATCGGTCTGGTCGGTGTCGGTGAGATGCACGACGAGGGCGGTCACCTCTGGCGCGAGTGGGATAGGAATGACTGGCGCGGCCACCGTTGGCATGAGTGGTGCCGGAGCGGGTTTGGCGACTACGACTGGCGTGACAGTCGGTTTCGGCGCTACAGTCACCTTGGCGGGGGTTTTTGCAGGTTGAACATCCGTGGTGGCGCAACCACCGAGTAGCAAACCGAAGATGAGGGTTGAAAGGAGTGCGGGAGAGCGATGCGGTGTCATGGGCAGGTTGGGGTATGGTATCACCGATGCCTAAAGGCAGGTGACGCCTAAATCTAGTTGAATCGGTTGCTTTGGAAAAGCGTGGAATTGCGCCTCATCGTCATAAAACGTTAAAATTGGAGACACTCCGTTTAATCAGAGGTTTCGGTGGGTGTGGTTAAAAGCGCTGTTGTTTGGGCGAACTCCCTTTATCGTTGAGCGGATCACAACTCACTTTCAGTCTGTCCGCTTGTTTTGCGAGCTCAGCCGCAAAGAACTCTTGATCGCTCTATGCTAAATCTCGCATCCAAAATCGCTCTCGTCACTGGCGCTGGTTCCGGGATCGGTCAGGCGATTGCCCGACTTTTCGCGCAGCAAGGTGCCTTTGTGTGGGTCGCGGATATTGATGCACGTGCCGGGCGCGAGACAGTCGCCTCGATCGGTGGCCCTGGCGGCCAGGCGGAGTACGTGGAGCTCGATGTCAGTGATCCAGCGGCGACCCTGGCGTGTGCGGACCGACTGACACCACTCGATATTCTCGTGAACAACGCCGGGATCGGGCACGTGGGTAATCTCCTCCTTACCACCGCAGCCGATCTCGATCGCCTGCATGCGGTAAATGTCCGCGGGCCCTTCAATCTTTGCAAAGCATTCGTTCCCGCCATGCTCGAACGCAGGCGCGGCAGCGTGATCAACCTGGCTTCGATCGGCGGAGTTCTGGCGGTGCGCGACCGGCTGGCCTACACGATGACGAAGCACGCGGTCGTTGGCCTCACCAAGGCGTTGGCGCTCGATCACTCGCAGACTGGCGTGCGGTTTAACGCCATTTGTCCCGGCCGGGTCGAAACGCCGTTTGTGCAGGCGCGCATCGCGGAGTATCCCGACCCGGAGAAAGCGTATCGCGACATGGCGTCGACCCAACTCAACGGTCGCATGGCCAAGCCCGATGAGATCGCCGCCGCTGCACTCTATCTCGCGGCGGATGAATCCGCCATGGTGACCGGCAGTAATCTCGTGATTGACGGTGGCTGGAGCGCCGGAAAATAGCTTACGTAAACGCGTTTTTTGATCTCATGAAAATTATCCGCTATCTCGATCGCCTCGGCGTCATTCATTACGGTAGCGAACAGTCCGACGGCTCCGTCCTTCGCATTGAAGGTGATGTTTTCGGGGCGCATCAAGTGACGGCTGATCGCGCCGATCTTGCGAAACTCCTCGCTCCGGTGGCACCGACACAAATTCTCTGCGTCGGTCTCAACTTTCGCCGCCATGCGGAGGAATCGAAAGCTAAGGTGCCGGAGCGCCCCATCCTTTTTGTGAAAGGAATCAACGCCCTGCAGCACCCCGGCGATCCCATTTTGATTCCACAGCATTTGCGCAGTGACGAAGTGGATTATGAATGTGAACTCGCCGTGGTGATTGGCAAAGCCTGCAAAAATGTCTCGCGGAAAAAGGCCCTCGACTACGTGCTCGGCTACACCTGCAGCAACGATGTCTCGGCGCGCGATCACCAGATTAAACTGGGCGGCGGTCAATGGTGCCGCGGTAAGTTTTTCGATACCTTCGCGCCGCTCGGCCCACGCCTCGTCACTACCGACGAAATTCCAAATCCGAATGCGTTGAAAATCGCAACGATTCTCAACGGTGAACGCGTGCAGGATTGGACTACGAGCGATATGATTTTCGACGTGCCTGCGCTGATTGAATATCTCAGCGGCAGCACGACGCTCGTTCCTGGCACGGTGATTTTAACCGGCACCCCGCACGGTGTCGGCATGGCGGCCAAGCCCGAGCCACGTTGGTTGCGGGCCGGAGATATTGTCAGTATCGAGATCGAAAAAATCGGCACGTTGACCAATCCCGTCGCGTTGGAGGTTTAAAAGAAGTCCCGCAGCACGCGACAGGAGCGAGTGATGGGGCGTGTAAACACGCGACCCGTTCGGGCCTCTGAAAGAATGGCTGAATCTTTCAACTTTGTAATGTTCGGGAAAGGGTGGGGATAGGAAGGGATGGTATTGTGCCGCCCATGAATTCAACTTTTTCCACTTTCCTCGGTCGGCGATTCATCTTGTCGGCTGGTTTGGTCGCGGTGGCCGGACTCTTGGCTGGCGCGGCCGGAACCGCCAACTCTTCGTCTCCTCTCGTCCTCAAACACGATGCCGCTGCGGTCTCCCGCGGCCAACTTGAGCGGGCCAGCTATTCGGATATCGTCAAGCGGGTCGCTCCCAGTGTGGTCAAGATCACGAGCGAAATAAAAGCCAAGCGCGTGCGCATGAACGGCGCGGATAATCCTGCGTTCAATGACCCGATGTTCCGGCAGTTTTTCGGCGGACGCATGCCAGAAATGGAAAGTCCCGCGCAAAGTGGCCTAGGCTCCGGAGTTATTATCAGCTCCGACGGTTACATCGTTACGAATAACCACTTGGTCGATGGTGCGGACCAACTCAAGGTGACTTTGGACGATGGTCGCGAATTGATCGCGAAAGTGATTGGTCGCGACCCGCTCACCGACATCGCCGTCGTGAAGGTCGATGCCAAAGATCTGCCGGCGGTCACGTTTGCCGACACGAACAAGATTGAAGTGGGCGACCGCGTTCTCGCGATCGGCAATCCGTTTGGGATCGGCGAAACTGTCACCAGCGGTATCGTCAGTGCGAAGGGCCGCCGGGTCGGCATCCTCAGCGACGTAAAAGGTTTTGAGAATTTTATTCAAACTGACGCCGCAATTAATCCCGGTAATTCCGGTGGTGCGTTGATCGACATCGACGGGCGCGTCATCGGTATTAACACCGCGATTCTTAGTCGCTCCGGAGGTTTTCAAGGCGTCGGACTCGCCGTGCCCGCCAATCTCGTCACTCAGGTTGCGGATGGCCTCGCGAAGAATGGCAAGGTGGTCCGCGGATTTTTGGGTGTGAGCGTGCAGGATATTTCTCCGGCGCTGGCCGACTCTTTTGGCCTCAAGAATCGTGCCGGTGCACTCGTGGCGGAAGTTACTCCCGACAGTCCCGCCGCGAAAGCTGGGCTCAAGGAAGGCGACGTGATTACCAGTTTTAACGGAGAAACGGTCGCCGATGCCAACCGACTTACGCTGGAGGTGACGGCCGTTGCGCCAGGAACCAAGGTGAATCTCGATGTGTTGCGTGACGGGAAATCGGAAAAATTGGCGGCGACCACGGGTGAACGCCCGGCTCGCTTCGCCGGTGGCCGGTCGGTCGAGTCGGCTTCTCCGGGTGATGACGAGGGCGTTTTGAATGGCGTCGCAGTCGAGGATCTCACTCCAGAAGCCCGGCGCGAAATGAATTTGCCCAGCCGATTAAAGGGAGCCGTGGTTTCCCAGGTCGCACCAGATTCTGCCTCGGCCCGCGCGGGGGTGAGTGCCGGCGACGTGATTCTCGAGATCAATCGCCAACGGGTGACGTCAGCGGAAGAAGCGATCGATCTCAGTGCGAAAGCGGAAGGGAAGAAGACGCTGCTGAAGCTGTGGTCGCACGGTTCCACGATCTTTGTGGTCGTCGACGAGACCGCTTCGGCCAAAGACAATTCATAACGATCAAACAATTTAGGTTAGGGTTTGTGTGTGTGTGTAACGCAGCCCCGGTCTGTTCTTCGGCCTTCGCGGCAGAGTGACAGTCGGGGCTGTTTTTCTTTGGCGCTTTTAAAACTCCCGCATTTCCCCAACACTGCTTTTATGCGCGTTCTCGTCGTTGAAGATGATGCGAAGATTGCTTCGTTTATCGTCCAAGGATTCAAGCAATCGGGCTTTGCGGTCGATCATGCAGATGACGGCGAGGCCGGGCTCGCGCTGGCCGAAACCACGGACTACGACGCGGCGATTGTGGACATCATGTTGCCGCGGCTCGATGGCTTGAGCTTGGTTCGCCGGCTGCGCGCGGCCCGGCGGCCCATTCCGGTTTTGTTTTTGAGCGCGAAGAGTTCGGTTGATGATCGGGTGCGCGGCCTCGAGATCGGAGGCGACGACTACTTGACGAAGCCGTTTTCATTTTCGGAATTGCTCGCGCGGGTGCAGGCGTTGATTCGCCGTTCCAGTCGTTCGCCCGAATCGACCAAGCTCACCTCGGGCGATGTCACGGTTGATTTGGTTGCACGTGAAGTGACGCGCTCCGGCGAAGTGGTGACGCTGCAACCGCGGGAGTTTTCGCTGCTCGCTTTTTTGCTGCGCCATGCCGGACGGCCCGTGAGCAAGACGATGATTCTTGAAAACGTGTGGGATTATAGTTTCGACCCGCAGACCAACGTGGTTGACGTGGTGGTTTCACGCCTGCGGGCGAAGATCGATCCGGATCACAAGCGACTCGAGACAGTGCGGGGGGTTGGTTACGTTTTTCGTCCCCATGTTTAACCGTTTGCGCCAATCACTCGCTCTCAGGCTCGCTTGGCAATACGCGCTGATGTTTGCGCTCTGCGTCGCGATGTTGTTTGGCGTGCTTTATTGGGTGCTTGCCCGGTCTCTGGAACAGCGCGATCAGGAGGCGGTGGAGAGTCGCGCGGTTGAATTTGCGGCCGCCTATAAGAGTGGTGGCCCGGCAGGGCTGAGCGCGATGTTGCGTAACGACACTGCGCCGGATGTGCGGACACTCTTTGTGCGGCTGATCAGTCCGGCGAATGGCGCGGTGTTCGTGGCGGCACCGCCGGATTGGATTGAGACGCAGGTGGAGCATTTCCCGGTGCCCGAGTGGGAGGGCGTCATTGCGGAGCGCAAAACGCAAACGGTGCGCGTGCCGCAGAATGCGTTGCGCGATTACACGATCGCCTCGCATCCGCTGGCTGACGGCTGGCTGTTGCAGGTCGGTCGGCTTACCGATAGCCGGCCGGTGTTGCTCGCGCCGTTGCGGCGGGCGTTTGTTGGCGTGGGTGCGGCGGCGTTGTTGCTTTCAGTTGGTGGCGGCACGCTGCTCGCGTGGCGGGCGACGCGGCCGTTGCGGCTGGTCTCGGATACGGCGCGGCGAATTCTTGAGACGGGTGATCTTGCGGCGCGCGTGCCGGGGCCGGCGGGCAGCGGCGAATTAAATGCACTCGTGAGTCAGCTGAACACGTTGCTGGATCGGAATGAGATTCACGTCGGCGTGTTGCGCGACACGCTCGACAATCTCGCGCATGACTTGCGCACGCCACTCACGCGGTTGCGGGGAACGGCGGAGTTGGCTATGCAGGACAGCGGTGATCCGGCGGAGGCGCGCGGTGCACTGGCGGATTGTGTTAACGAGTCCGACCGTTTGCTTCACCTGCTTGAGACGCTACTCGATATTTCAGCGGCCGAGGGCGGGGCGCTTAAACTTAACCGGAGCCGCTTCGATTTGCGCACATTGGTCGAGCGAGCGATTGATCTTTATCGGGAAGTGGCAGAGGAGGGAAGAATCACGGTGGTCTTTGATGCTCCGGCGGCCGTGGAGGTCGAGGCTGATTCCATTCGGCTCGGTCAGGCGATCAACAACCTCGTGGATAATGCACTGAAGTACACTCCCGGCGGCGGACGCGTCACGCTTGGGGTATTCATGGATGCAACTGGTGCATTATTTACCGTCACAGACAACGGTCCGGGAGTGCCGAAGGCAGAGCGCTCCGCGATTTTCAGGCGACTTTATCGCAGTGATTCAAGTCGGACGCAGCGCGGTTTCGGTCTTGGGCTCAGTCTCGCCAAAGCAATCGTCGAAGCGCACGGTGGCGCGATTGCACTGGACGACGCGCCCGGTGGTGGTGCGCGCTTTAGATTAAGTCTGCCGGCCCAAGCGGGGCCTGTGAAATAGGCAGATCGCAGCGGTGGCTCGCGGGTCTGCGATATCGCAGCGTCCCGGTTTTGCTTTTTTATTCCGGTTTGAGTATCGGATAGATGCCGTCTTTTTCTGGACCGGCGTAGATGGCGTCGGGGCCGGTGAAATAGGTGCGGACTTTTTTTCCGGCTGATTCCTGCTCTGAAACGGCCCGGCCGGTGAGGTGAGCCCAGCGTACAAATACGAGCAGGCCGCAGACTTTGCCGATGCGGTAGACCGCGCCTTCCTTGCTTGGGTTCTGGACCTCCCACGATAAACTTGCGGAGGAAGCTTTCCCCAGTAGCGCGAGGGCCAGGCTGTCTTTTTCCAGGAGACTGAGGCCCGGACGGCGCCCGTTGGAAGCGCTGTTTTTTGGTTCCGGTGCTTCGGTTTCCTTGTAATTTGTCTCATCCTCCAGCGGGGCGGTTTCCCGCCTTGGTTGCGGCGGGGCTGGTTCGCTCGTCATGGCGGGCGGGATGGTGGTTCGTTGGCCGTTTGTTTCCGGTGCCGAGTCGTTGATTTTTTTACGCAGTGAAATTACGGCGGAATTTTTTTGCTCTACATAGACGGGATCACTGGCATCGGTGAGCCGACTGTTGCGTGACGCCCGAATGAGTTCTTGGTTGATCGATTCCAGGGCGGCGATGCGGGAGTTCGTTGAAAGGAGGTAGATGTCCCGGACGAGAAATGGCGAGTTGTGGACGAGGCTCGCTTCCATGTCCGTCAGCTTGAGGTGGGGTAGATCAATCGGAACCTCGATGGCGCGATCTTCTTCGGAATTTGATTGCATGACCAAATCCAGATTCATCGTCGCGTGGGCCAGAATTGACCCAGAGATTTTTTCAAACTCCTGCACTTGGCACTCTTCGCCAAAGCTGCTCGGGGTAATGATGCTTTCCTCGTTTTGCTGAATTATTCCGTCCTTACAAATGCTGCTGTGCCCTCTTTTTGAATTCGAAACCCGGGCGATAATTTCCGCGCAGGCGACTTCGATTTCAAAGTCACTGGACGTTGCTGTTTCCTTGACCGCTTTTATCCGGGTGTAGGTGACCGTGCGTACTCCGTACGATTTACTGGTGAGTTTGAAAACCTTTCCGACTGATTCTTTCCAAAGAAGCA
>JANYFP010000258.1 GCA_025362555.1 Verrucomicrobiota bacterium | reverse complement strand
GCCACGTCCGCCACAGACGTTCCGACCAAAGGTTGATTTTGAGTAGTCTGCATGAGTGTTACGTGGGGCGGATTCAACGTATCACGGGAGCCTTTTTTAGGGTATTGGCCAGTAGGCTAATACCTTTTTTTTACGATTCTTGGCCTTCAACTGTTCGATCGAAATAACACCGCTTAATTAAAATATATTATATTCATAAATATATAATATGGAGTGTTATATATTTATTATATGCACTGCGTCAGTGCGGCAGTTGCCACGCTCAAAAAGACTCGGCGCGGCATCGCCCACGACTGGCGGAGAATTAAAGACGCGGAATCGTCAGACCGCCATCAACCATCACGACTTGACCGGTGGAAAAGGGGAAGTCTCCACGGGCCAGCGCTGCGACGGCCCGACCTACATCATCGGGAAATCCCCAGCGCGGCTGAACACACAGACCACCGGCAATTAGCTTGTCGTATTTTTCGGTCACACCGGCGGTCATATCGGTCTTAATGACGCCCGGACGCACTTCGTAAACCGGAATACCATTGCCGCCAAGGCGAGTGGCAAAAAGTTGCGTGAGCATCCCAAAACCGGCCTTCGCGATACAGTATTCGCCTCGATTGATACTCACGACGGTGGCGGAAATGGACGTGATATTCACGATCGCGGCGGGGAATTCCGGATTCTCGTGCTTCGCGTCGACCATCCCTCGTGCGAACGCTTGGGTCAGGAAGAATACTCCCTTGAGATTGGTATCGACGACGTAGTCGTAGCTTTCCTCGGACGTTTCCAGAAGATCGGCGCGGACTTTAGGCGCCACCCCCGCATTATTGACCAGCAGATTGATCGAGCCGTGAGCAAATTCACGGGCGGCACTGACAATAGTCGCCCGCCCTGCGGCACTGCCGATGTCACCTCGCGCGTAGCCGACGCGCACTCCCATGGCGTGCAGTTCGTTTAGCGCTTCAGAGACGCTGTCGACGGGCCTCATGCCGTTGATGACAATATCCCATTTCTCGGCGGCAAGTGCCTTGGCAATGCCAAAGCCGATGCCGCGCGAACCACCGGTGACGAGAGCGATTTTAGCCATGAGCGAGAATAAGACCGGCGAAGGAGTTGGAAGAAAACTTATTTATCGCTGCAATCCGGCGAGTGCAGGGGAGGGACTGTTTTTCTTCGACAGGTTTCGGATGCTGGTAGGAATGGCGTCGAATAAACCCTTATTTCAGTTCAGGCACATCGACCCATTTGCGTTCGGCCCAGGATTGCAAACCGAGCTCGGCGAGTTGGACGCCTTTCGCGCCTTCGTGCAGGCTCCACGGGAACGGTGACCCGGTGACCACATGCTTCAGAAATAATTCCCACTGCACCTTGAAGGCGTTGTCGTAGGTGTCGTTGCTCGGGACGCGCGTCCAGCCGTCCTTGTATTTGATGGGACTGTCGACGTCGGGATTCCACACGCAGCGCGGCGTTGCGGCGAGTGCCTGGGCTTTGCAATCCCGCAGCCCGGCGACGGCGGTGCCGTGAGTGCCGTCCACTTGGAGCGTGAGCACATCGTCCCGGTCAACGCGGACGGCCCACGAAGAATTGAAATGACAGATGACACCGTTCTTCAGTTCGAAGGTCGCGTACGCGGAGTCATCAGCGGTGCAGGGATACGGTTTACCCGCTTCGTCCCAGCGGGTCGGAATGTGCGTGGCACCAAGGCACGAGAGCGATTTCACATCGCCGAAAAGATTTTGAATCACGTACTGCCAGTGGCAAAGCATGTCGACGATGATGCCGCCGTCGTCCTGCTTGCGGTAATTCCACGAGGGGCGCTGGAGTTTTTCAAATTCGCCCGTAAACACCCAGTAACCAAATTCACCGCGTACGGAGAGGATTTTCCCGAAAAATCCCGTGTCGATCAGGTACTTCAACTTGAGCAGGCCCGGGAGCCAGAGTTTGTCCTGCACTACGCCGTTTTTGAGGCCGGCGGCAGTGACTTCTTTCGCGAGTGCCATGGCTTCGGCGGAAGTGGTCGCGGTGGGTTTCTCGCAATAAATGTGCTTTTTCGCCGCAATCGCTTTGCGCACACCGTTCGGGCGCTGGCCGGTGAGTGTGGCATCGAAGTAGATCTGATTTTCCGGCTTCGCGAGCTCCGCATCGAGGTTGGTGGAAATCCGCTGCACGCCGACGCGGGCGGCGAGCGCCTTCAGTTTGTCTTCACTGCGACCGACGAGCACCGGGTCAGGCATGATAACCTCGTTGTCGGTGAGCTTCACTCCGCCTTGATCAATGATAGCCTTGATCGAGCGGATGAGATGCTGGTTGGTGCCCATGCGTCCGGTGACGCCGTTCATGATGATGCCGATGCGGTGGGTTTTCATTAAGTGTCGGTGGTGGTGGAAAATGAATTGCTGGCAGGGGAGTGGTTAGACGAATTCGGAATAGGATCGGACAATTTGCTGCAGGTATTCGTCCTGATTCATCGCCCAGAGTCGGTTGGAGAAAACTTCGACTTCGTTGAAGCCCTTGAAGCCGGCGGCTTCGACCCAGGCGCGGATTTGACGGAGGTGGATGCAGCCTTCCCCCATGAGTCCGCGGTCGTTCAGGAAATCGATGGTGGGCGTTCGCCAGTCGCAAACATGATAGGCGAATATTTTCCCCATGCGGCCGCAGCGGGCGATTTCCTGCTCAAGCAGCGGATCCCACCAGAGGTGATAAACATCGACGGCGACCCCGACCAACGGCGATGCGATGGCTTCGCACAGATCGTTTGCCTGCGCCATCGTATTGATGGCCGATCGCGAGTCGGCGTACATCGGATGCAGCGGTTCGACGGCGAGTTTAACTCCGGCCGCAATACAATCGGGCAGAATTGCCGCAATTCCGTCTTGGATTTGTTTGCGCGATTCCGAGAGTTTTTGTCCCGGGACCGCCCCGCAAACGAGTACGATGAGCGGAGCGCCGAGGGCTTTGGCTTCCGCGATCGCGCCGCGGTTGTCATCAATCGCGGCCCGACGTTCGGTCGCTGAATAGCCGGCGAAGAAACCTCCGCGGCAGAGTGAAACGATGCTCAGTCCTTGATCGCGAATGCGTGCGCCGGCTTGCTCCGGATTGCGTCCGGCGAGTGCATCGCGCCAGACGGTGATGCCTTTTACGCCCGCTTTCGCGTATTTTTCCGCAGCAACTTCCAGGGGCCATGACTTCGTCGTGATGGTGTGGATACAGAGCTTGCTGAGATTTTGAAACGGGAAGGCGGAGAACATGGTGGGGTTGGGCTGAAGGGAAGGGGGGCGGCCGTGGGGTTTCGGAGAGGTTGACCGTTTGGCTGTTCCTGCTCAATCGGCAAGACACCCGAAAAACGTATGATATTTTTCACCCCGGATCATGCGTTGCAGGTGCGTCGCTGCCTCGCGGAGGTGGTAATCGCCCCACAGGCAGGCTTCGCCGCACGGTATTTTGCGTCCCGGCGGAATGTAATCCCACCCATTGGGGCGGTGATAGACGGAGTGCAGCAGCAAGCCCTGGTGATTTGGCACCGTACTGAGGTACGGTTCAGCGAGCAGCGTGCGCATCGTCGTGAGGCCGGCCTGCCAGTAACGTTTTCCATCAGCAGTGTCGGTCCCCAGGTAGCGGCCGAGACGGAGCAGTCCTTGCACGCCGATGGCCGCAGCGGAGCTGTCGACGGGCTCAAAATCGTTAAACGGTTCCGCGTTGCGCGCGCGCCAGTCGCCGAGTTTTTCGAGCTGCGGTGCGCCGCCATCCCAATAGGGAATTCCATCGAGCGCCGTGTTGGCGATGTACCAATCGCACGTGGCGCGCGCGGCTTTGAGCATCATCTCGCAGAGTTTCGTCTTTCCGCCCATCGGGGCCAATTCCGTTTCGGTCAGCGTGTCGAGGAATTCGAGTTCTTCCGCGTAACCCACCATGGCCCAGGCCAGACCGCGCGTCCAGGTCGTGAAACCGGAATAGCCTTGCTGCGAATTTGGGCAGCGGAAGCGCCCGTCGTTGGGATTGAACACGGATTCGTGCGCGGTGCGGCCTCGCTCGTCATAACTATCGCGGCCTTCGCCGTAGAAGATCGCATATTTTGCCGTGGCCTCGATGTGCTGCAGCCCACGCTCCAGCAACGAATGCGCCGCATCGTTCTCGCCCATCAGACGGTGGCCAAGGCGATGAGCCACCATCAAGCTGCGACAGGAACGGATGGTATCGACGAAGAGCGAGTGAGGTCCGTTGAACGAATAAATATAGCCGCCGCCGTTGATTTTCGACCAGCGCGAAGCTTGCACGGCTCCGGAAACTTTCAAGGCCAGCTCGCAGAAGGGGATTTGGTCGGCCGGTAATTTTCCTTCGCGCTGGAGACGCAGCCAGTTCCCGTAGGTGCTGAGATTGTTGAACCCGTGATCGTGCACGCCAAAATGGCTGACGTGGGATGCCATGCGGTTGACCGTGTATTTTTGTCCGCGAGTGGCGAAACTCTGATCACCCGTGGCGTCGAATTGCAGGAAATCCGAACCGTAGAGAAATCCTTCCGTCCATTCCGTCCAGCCGCGGGCCGTGTATTTTCCTGCAACGGTGAAGACCGGCGCGCCGCTCGCGGGATTGTAATCGCGATGCGTGAGATTCAGTTTTTCGCCGGAGACTTGCCAGAAATTTTCCAGTGCCGGGGCGAGGGCGGCGGGTTTCAATTGGTCGTCAATGCGCATGGGGAAAGTCAGTAGCGTTTGTCTTTGCGAAGGTGGAGAATCACGAACTGCGAGTTGGCCAGCGCCTCGTAGGTGTGCTGTTGGATGGCATCAAATTGAATGCTCTCGCCCGCAGAGAGCAGGCATTTTTCGTGGGGCAGCGTCAGCCGGAGTTTTCCCTCGGTCACCCAGCAGACCTCCGTATCGTCGTGATGGATTTCCGGCCGGGAGACCTTTGATCCGGCGGGAGCCGACCCAAGCAGCGCGACGACGTTGGCGTATTTGACCTGACGGAATTTGAAATCGTCGGACCGGTAGGATTTTTCGTTCGAGCGGTGGGCGAGGGGCGACTCCGTGAGAGCGAGGAGATCGGTGGTGCTCAGCCCGAAAGCGCGGGCGAGTCGGTACAGCGTGTCGAGCTCGGCTGACTGTTGGTTGCGCTCGAGTTTTGAAATGACGGCCACCGAAACCCCTGAGGCTTTAGATAAGTCGGCCAAAGTCATTTCGTGCTGGCCGCGCAGCCGGCGCAGGACGCGAAAGTCGAACTTTGGGGTGGTTGCTGGCATTTCTTACAGACTAAGAAACAGGTCATTTATTACTGTCAAAGATAATTATGGGTGTGTCTTTCACTGGTGGCAACGGGATCTCGGGGCGCGCCACTTTCGTTTTCCAAAAAAAACCTTCACCCTGGCAAGGTGAGGGTTCAGGTCCGCTCAAAACGCGGGGCGATAATTTCGAGCAGCTTAGCCATTCAGTTGAACTACTGGCCTGAGCCGTATCCATTCAATCGGACACTCGCCCAGGGGAAGAAGGTGCGGCCGCCGGTGGTTCAACCATGGGAGCGAGCTCCGGGGCTTGACAGAAAAACACCGCATTTAAAGGACCGTACCGATGCGAACTGTCGGAGCTTGCTTGCAAGCGATCAGCGTGCGCGCCGCGTGCACCCCACGCTAGAATCGCTTGCAAGCAAGCTTGTCTCCTACACTCAACCTAGTCGGAGCAAGCTCCGGGTTATCGGACCCATCGCGAATGAATTTTTATGGCTGAGTGTAATTCGCAATCCGTGGGTGGAGCGCCATGACCCGAGGTGCCTCAGAATTCTCGCGCTCAAGCCAGTTGCCGTCTGCGATTCTGGGGCGGCAGGCCAGCGGGTTGGGGTCAACCCGATCCACCACCTCTTGCATTATTTTTGGTGACGCTGCGCGCGTTGCTTAGAATTCTTTTTTCACCCAGTCCGTCAGCAGGACTTTGTCGTAACGCAGCGGTTCGCTTTGATTTATCGGCGGGATGCTTTGTTGATAATTCATATCCATGAGGGTGCGGTCGCCTTCCTTGAGCACCGCGCCGCTCGCGTCCTGGAGTTTAAAAGTCAGCGCCATCCGCGGGCGATAAATGGCTTTGATTACGCGGATGTCATTCAACTGCCCCGGGGTGATATCACCGGCCAGATCAATATCGGTGAACGTCACGGTTAATTTCTGTCCGGCGGTCAGTTGTCGCGCAGCAGCTTCCTTCAGGGTTTTGCTTAACTCGTCCAGGTAGTACTGACTGGTTGGACCGTTCGCGGTATCGCGCGCATCAGTGAATTTATCCGAGTCTTTGAAGGTAACTGTAATGTCACTCACCGCAGCTGGATTGGGATTGCTGGGGGTGATCTGGCAGCCGCTGACGATGAACGCCGCGGCGAGAACGAGTGGGGAGTAAATTTTCATAGGATTCTACTGACCAAGGATAGTCACGCGAAACGAATTTTCCATTATTAAAAACTGCGACGCGAGTGCGTCCAGTCCGCGCAGCTATCTCTCTTCGATCAATGAGTCCTTCACCACCCAGCCCGCTTAATTGGAAACTTTGTAGAGCGACGAGCCGGAATTACTGTCCGGGATAACGTCGCGTCGGCGCTCAATTCGCTTGGTGTATCGCGGCAAAATAAAACTTGGGGGCGCGGTGCTGCCCGGCGTGCGTTGCCACACGTCAACCGTTCGACTCACGGACTTAAGGTCGCGCGGAGTCGTCCATCCCACCAGCGGGCCGCCAAAGAAAAGCGCCTCGGCGTTATTGTCGTAAATCCAAAGGTCAAAACCTCTCGCGCTTGTCTTCATCAAGGGCAGCCCAAGTGCCTCCGTGGCTTCGTCTGCAGACATTCCTACTTTAAGCTGCGCCCAGCCGTCAGCGCCCCGCAGGGAACTGGTGGCGAGAATCACGAATGACATGAGATACCAGAAAATACGCCGCTGCATTATTCCCGGGATATCGGCATATTCCTCAAGAAATTAACTGCTGAGTCGATTCTCCGGGGGCTTTAACCTCCGTTTAACGATCAGCCCGGTGACGAGCCGGATTGAATGATCGTGCTCGGCGTGGCCCAGGTTGCCGGGCCGCGTGGATTTACGCCGGGTCGAGCGAGCGCCAGAGGTACCAACTCGCCACCGAACGGTACGGCTGCCAGCGCTTCGCGTGCCGGATAATCGCTTCCGGTTTTGGGTCTTTGCGCTTCTTGTAAAGCTTCTGGAAACCGAGCCGAATCGCGAAATCTCCGGTCGGCATCACGTCGGATCGACCCAGATAAAAAATCAAAAGCATATGCACGGTCCACGGTCCGACGCCTCGCACCGCGGTCAGTCGCGTGACCAATTCTTCATCAGAGAATTGGTTGGTCTCGTCGAGCGAGGGCACCGTTCCTTCCAGGCATTTGGCCGCGAGATCGCGCACCGCGAGTAGTTTGTTGCCCGACAATCCGGCTCCGCGCAAAGCGGCGTCCGAAACTTTCGTCAGGGCCAAAGGGGTCGGGCCACCATGCAGTTGGAGTTCGACGAGCACGCGGCCGTGAATGGTGGCGGCGGCTTTGCCGTGGAGCTGTTGATACACAATCGACCGCAGTAACGCCTCGAACAGGCTGTCGGCTGGCTTGAGCTCAAGTTTGAAGGCACCGATTCGGTCGATTAACGCGCCAAGCTGTGGGTCATTGGCGCGCAGGTGAGCGAGGGCCTGCGCGGGCTTGAAGCGCAGTGGCATAAAATTTACATCGGCTGGCACGCGATTCTCGGCCAGCTAAAAGTCAAGCAGCGCGCCGGTGAAAATAAAAACTTCTGGGGGCGATGAAAAATCCCCGGAGCGCGAGTTGTCCCA
>JANYFP010000249.1 GCA_025362555.1 Verrucomicrobiota bacterium | reverse complement strand
GGACATCGATGGTCAGAGCAGATGGGGTCGGACCCGCGGCGCAATTCTCCGGCCCAAACGGCATTGCCGTGAATAGCGCAGGCCTCGTCTACGTCGCCGACAGCGGTAATAATACTATTCGCAAAATCACCCCGACCGGTGCCGTGTCGACTCTGACCGACGCGAACGGTGCCGTCATTTATGCCGCCTGGATATACGGCGTGGCCATTGACGGGAGCGACACCCTTTTCGTCTCGGCCCCGTATCAAAATACCATCAGCAAGATCACGCTCGCAGGAGTAGTCACTCCTTTGGCGGGACTGGCTAACACTTATGATGACCGGCAAGGCAGTGTTGATGGGACAGGGACCGCCGCACGATTCAATCAGCCCCGCGGTATCGCAATCGACCAGGCAGGTTCTTGCTATGTGACGGATTCCAAGAGTCACACGATTCGCAAAATCACCCCCGGCGGCGATGTGACAACATTGGCGGGCCTGTCCGGCGGATCGGGCGCGGCAGATGGACCGGCGACAGTCGCACGATTTTATACTCCGAATGGATTGGCAGCCGACAACTCGGGAAATATTTATGTCGCTGATTCCTTCAACAACGAGGTCCGGAAGATCACCCCGAGCGGACAAGTAACCACCCTCGCCGGCCTGGCGGGCCTTTATTATTATCAGGGTGGATTCGTTGACGGGACTGGGGTGGACGCGCGATTCTTTAATCCACGCGGTGTCGCCGTGGACACCGGCGGCACAGTTTACGTGGCCGATTCCGGCAATTATTCGATTCGCAAAATCACGCCCACTGGAGTCGTCACCACCCTGGCAGGCAGCGGCGGCTGGCCCGGCGGTAGTGCCGACGGGACCGGGACAGCAGCGAAATTCCGCAATCCCACCGGAGTGACGGTGGATACCGCCGGCATGGTGTACGTGGCCGATTCCAGCAACTGCACGATCCGCAAAATCACGCCCGCGGGAGTAGTGACGACTCTAGCGGGCAGCGCGGGCCAATCCGGTTACGCAGACGGAACCGGTGCGGCAGCGCAATTCCTCTATCCCAGTGGCATCGCCGTGGACCCCAGCGGCACGCTCTACGTTGCGGACACCTTCAGCTACACGATCCGTAAAATCAGCCCAGCCGGAGTGGTTACGACCTTTGCGGGCACACCGAATGTATCGGGTCACCTCGATGGAACGGGCACAGCCGCGCAGTTTTTTTCACCCAATTCCGTCTCCCTCGACCGCACAGGAAACATTTTCGTGACTGAAGATGCTGTCAATAATCCGCTCTCACGCGGCAACACGATCCGCAAGATTACTCCGAACGGGGTTGTCACCACCATCGGCGGTTCCTCCGATTACTTCGGTAGTGAAGACGGCCTTGGCCTCGCAGCGACGTTTAATTCGCCGGCGGGCATTACGGTGGACAGTGCGAACAACCTCTACATCTCCGATGCAGGCAATAACGCGATCCGCAAAGGCGTCCTCGCCGGTCCGCCCCTGATTACGGCGCAACCGAGCAGTCAAAGCGTGGCCCCGGGAGGAAGCGTACAACTTTCCGTAACCGCCTCCGGCATCCCCGCTCCGACATACCAATGGTTTTTTAACGGCAGCGCTTTCAGCGGTGCGACGACCAACACCCTCAGCTTTTCCAGCGCACGCACCACCGATGCCGGCGACTACACCGTCGTCGTCACGAACGCGCTCGGCAACATCACCAGCAACAAAGCCACACTGACGGTTTCCTCCACCCCGACCACGACTCCCGGCGGTAGCGGCGGTGGCGGTGGCTCGATAAGCGGTTGGTTCGTCTTGGCGCTCACCCTTTTAGGCACCGCCAGACGTATCGGCACGCGGGAAAACCAAGCATAAATCCAGCCCCCCAATAAATCGCGAAATCTTATCAAGCGGAGTAGTGGATTTCCCTCACTAGGCTGTCGAATAAGGTGAACATGAATGCAACCGAAGCTATTTTTTCCCATCCGATTGGTCGCGACAACCTTGCGGCCACGGCAGGAAAGCATGCCTCTCCGTTTCATTTACAGATAATTCAGCCACGATTGCCTGTGTACTGGAAAATTGCATTCGTCGCCCTTAAAAATAATCGTTCTACTTCCCCCTCCC
>JANYFP010000188.1 GCA_025362555.1 Verrucomicrobiota bacterium | reverse complement strand
ACGCCTTACGCCAAAGTGGATGAGCGTGAACTCCCCGAGGTCGAGTGGCACTCCGTGGCCCGCGAAGTATCCGCCGTCACGGGCGCCTGCCTGATGACGCGCACGGCGATCTACCGGAAGCTCGGTGGATTCGACGAGAGTGATTTTGGCGTTTCCTACAATGATGTGGACTATTGTCTGCGCGTGCGCGGCGCGGGGCACCGGGTAATTTATACGCCGCAGGCGAAGCTCATGCACTGGGGCAGCGCAACGCGGGGCGTAACGTTCGACGAGGCAGAGCACATCGCGTTCGTGCGCCGTTACCCGGTCTATCGCGATCCCTATTTCAGCCGGAATCTGGAACTGCACGAGGGGCGCATCCGGGTTTGTGCGACGGTGCCGCGGCAGACTGATCGCACCGGCAAACTGCGGCTGCTCCTGCTGACGCACAACCTGAACCTCGAAGGCGCGCCGCTGTTTCTCCTCGAATACGCGACCTACATGGCGCGTGAAGCAGGCTTCGGGCTTGAAGTGCTGACGTCGCAAGACGGACCATTGCGCGCAGCGTACGAGGCGCTGGGCGCGCATATCACGATCATAAATGCCGAACCGCTTTACGCTGCACCGGACGCGGAAGTATTCCACCAGCGACTGGGCGAGTTGTCGCACGCCATCGATTGGGATCCGATCGACCTGGTCGTCTGCAACACGCTCGTGAGTTTCTGGGGCGTGCTTATGGCGCAGCGCGCGGGTAAGCCATCACTGTTCTACATTCACGAGAGCGCGACCGTGTTCCGGTTTTTCGAAACCAAGCTCGACCTGCGGCTGCATGCGCTCGTGCACGAGGCGCTGGGCCGCGCCACGCACACGCTCTTCCTCTGCGCCGCGACGCGGGCGTATTATGAGGACAGCAACCGGCACGATAATTTCCGGATTGTCCCGAGCTGGATTCACCTCGATGCAATCGACGAATTCCGCCAGCGCCACACGCGGGCGGAGATGCGGAAAAAACACGGCTTCGCCGAGGATGAAGTGGTGATCGCGAACATCGGCACGATCTGCGAGCGGAAGGGACAACACATTTTCATCCGCGCCATTGATCACTTTAACAACAACCAGGGCCATCGCGCAAAATTCCGTTTTGTCCTGGTCGGAGCGCGCCCCGGAATTTATCTCGATCTGTTGCTGCGCGACCTGAAGCGGCTGGGTTTGAAGAATGTCACGCTGGTGCCGGAGACGCGCGAGGTGTTTGATTTTTTCGTGGCCGCGGACCTGTTCGTATGCACGACCTACGAGGAGTCCTTTCCACGCGTCATCATGGAAGCGATGGCCTTCCGCACGCCGCTGGTGTCAACCGATGTGCACGGCATCGCCGAAATGATCGGGCAACGGCAGCAAGGTTATCTGGTGCCGCCGGGCGATCACGTCGCGCTCTCGAAGATGATGTGGACGTGTCTGGCCAAGGAGCGCAGTGGGAAATCACTCACGCCCACCGCATACTCGAAGGCGCTGCGCTATTACGATTACGACAAAGTGCTACCGTACCATGTTGAACTCGCCCGCGAAGCGGTGCTGGCCGGACCGTAGTGCGGCAAGGCGAAGAGAGACAACGGAACCTCGCGAAAAAAAGGGAAAAAATCCCGAGGTTTATCCCGCCCTGTTTGCGCCGTGTCGGACATAAAGCCCGACCGAACAAGTCACGACAGATCGCGTGATTCAGCCGGACTGAATTTCTAGAGTATTAAGCAACGCCAGCCACTCACTTCACCTCAATCTTCGACCAATAGGTCCAATCGAACGCATTGTTGATATAGGGCCGGTCGGAGAACTGCAGAATTTCCCCAGGCCTCGACTGATAGGTGATGACTTCGTGCTGGGCACCGCGATCGGTGGCAACATTGACGGGATCCAGCACGCGACTAAAAATCTGTCGACGGTTGCCGTCGGGCGTCTCCCCGGTAATCAAAAACTCCACGCCGTCGGTCTTGTAACCCGTCCGCAAATAAGCGTCGGGGATAAGACCGAAGACCCACGTAATTTGCGTCGCGTGCGCCGGAGCCCGCAGCCAGATATCCGAATCCGGGTGAGCCGCGAGAGCCATCGCACCGTCGATTTCCACGTGATCCAAACCGAAACTGAACTGCGCCCGGAAAGGCGCGGGCGAAACCGTGGCGAAGGACGCGCGCGCCATGCCGACAGAAATATCGAAGGCCGCATCGGCCGCTTTAATTTCACGCGGTTTGCGCGTAAACGTGACGGCCGGATATTTCGAGCTATCACCCAGGCGAATCTGCACAGCCTCAATGTAGGGCCGGCTAAAATAGAGATCCGTGTAAGTCTGCGAGCAGGTGGGACCGCTGCTGTCCAAGTTGAAACGCTTCGCCGCCAAATCAAGGAGCTTTCGATTCGTGCGCTGCGGTCCGATAAGAATGAGCGCGCACACATCCTCGTCCGCAAGATCGTCAAACGCCCGCTTCAAATAGGCTTCATTTTCCTCGAGCCCGCGGCGAATCATCAGGGCTTTTCGCTGGGAGTAAAGCGGTACCATGGCCGCCCAATCGGCGCCGGCGATGATGATCACCGAATGGCGGGGGGTGATATCGCGCAGCGCCTCGGTGTAATTAAAACCACCGTCGGAAATCAGGCGCTGGTCGACCCGATACCCCTGCCAATAAGTGGTAATTTGTGCTCCAAAAGGAATGGCCACGATTAACCAGCAACACCAGCGAAGCAGGCGCGAATCCAGAACCCCGAGGAGAATCACCCCGAGCGCAGCCGACAAAAAGACCGCGCACGCATAAAAATAGTAATCCTGATACGCATACGCGAACGGAAACAGAAACTGGGCAAAAAAGAAAAGACCTGAAAGCCACAGTACGCGCCAGCGTTGCGCCGGGAAAGCGAGCAATCCGGCAACCAGCATCGTAAGAATAATCCACGGAGCCGCAATCGCCTCCTGCCAGCGCTCCAGCAAGATACCCCAAACCTTCGGTGAAAACTGCGCCGAGAAGTCGAGCAGGCCCCAATTGCCCTGCGACAAATTCTTTGAAGTGAAGATCCAAGCCGAAGCATGAGCCGCCTTGAGCGGATCAGTCAGGTTGATCCAAGCCCGCAGCGCGCCCAATGGCACCGCGACGGTCGCAATACCCCAGAGCAACGTGAAGAGGGGTTCTCGCCAGCCCCGCCGCGCCCGCAGGCTGCCCCACAGCAGCCACGCGCCGTAGGCTGCCGCCGGCACGAGCCACACCGCGAAAGTCACGCTCTTGATCAGCGACGCTCCCGTGCCAGCCACGGTCGCGAGCGCGAGCCACGACCAGCGACGCTCGTCCATCGTCCGTACAAATCCAAAGAGAAACCACGCGCAAGCCATCAACTCCATCGACTCCATCAAAAACGCCCGCGAATAAAAAACGTAGACAGGGCAAGTCAGGATCAACGCCAGAATGAACAATCGCCTCGGCCCTGGAATCGCCAGCCGCCCGAGCAGTAAATAGAATGCAGGCAGTGCGAGGTAGAAGCAGGTCAGGGAAATGGTGCGCGCCGCCATGAAATGAGGCACCTTGATCGCCCGGCTCAGCAGCACCACGCTCCACTCATAAAGCGGAACCTCCAGCAAAATCGAGACCCACGGTTTGCCCACAATCGGAGTCTCGTAAAGCAGGGAAAAGTTATTCTGTTCCTCGATGTAGTAGGCAACGATCGCGGTCTGTGCCTGCCGGAACTCGTGGCGCGGCATGAACGGCGTGGTCCAGTTGAAAGTCGTAAAGCAAAACTGCAGGACTAGCGCAGCGCAGAAAATACCGATGAGCAATCGGTTTTCGTGTCGCAGTGTTGCCGGATCGGACATGGCATGGAAAAACCATTAGCGCCGTCGACCAGCAATAATTTTATTTCATGCAGTGAGGGGAAGAACGCCGCCATTCACACCCCGCGCGGGGGCGCCCACCTCCGATTGGCTGGACCTAATGCCCCGAGCTCACTTTTCCGGACTTCGACAATCAACGACCAAAAACCCGCCAGTCCAAAATTTCAAGTGATTCGCGACCCGCACTCGAGCCGTGCTCCGCGCTTGCCTGCCGGCCGCAAACTGCATTCTCGAAGGCATCACCTCTGCCCCGATGATCCGCCAACTCCGCCCTGTCCTCTTCGCCCTCGCCCTGATCGCGATGGCTTGCGGACTGCGTTGGCCGGGGCTGGGAAAAACCGTGTGGAATCTGGATGAAGGTTCCACGTTCATCATGGCCGAGATCGTCCGGAATGGCGGCGTGATGTATCGCGATGCAGCGGACAACCGCACGCCGCTAGTGCCCTACGCGAAGGCGCTGATTTTAGCGGTGGTGGGCGATTGGAATATCCGCGGCGCGCATATCGTGATGGCGATGTTGCTCGGCACGACGGCAATTTTATTCTGGCGAATCGGACGCCAGGGCAAGGACGAGGCGACGGGCGCAGTGGCCGCAGTCTTCTTCACCTTTCTCAGCTTCATTATGTTTGAAGCAGTCGATGCCATGGCGGCCCACACGGGATGGTTTCTGATTTTCTTTTCGGCGCTGGGTATGTGGGCGTTTGTGGCAGCGCTCACGCGTGGATCGGGCAGTCTGGCGGCAATCGCCGGCACGGCCTTTGCGCTCGCGGGCCTGGCGAAACAACCCGGCGTGCTGGATTTTGGCGTGTGCCTCGTGTTATTGGCGCTGGTGGCCTGGACCACGCCGCCGCGCCGGCGGGAATGCGGGCGACTGGCGGCGATGCTCGCGCTCGGCTTCGCCTGGCCACTGGCTGCGACTTACTGGTATTTTGCCGCGCACCACGCTTGGGGCGATTTCCTCCAGTATTCGTGGTACTACAACACGCGGTTATATGTGCCCGAAGTCCCCTTCCGGGAACGCATGCTCGGAATCCGGACACCCTTTAACTTAGCGCGGGAAAACACGCCCTTCGCGTTTTGGCTGGGAATCACCGCCGTGGCCGGATTATTGGTGCGCGCGCTGCCGGATCTTTGGAAACGCACGGTAAAATTTCACGTGCTGCCGTGGTTGATTCTCGGTTGGCTGGCGACCGGCCTGATTTCCACGGTCCTGAGCGGACGGGATTTTCAGCACTACTCGATCCAGGTGCTGCCCGGCCTAAGCCTCGCCTGCGGCTGGATCACCACGCGGGCGTGGGAAAAATCAACGGCGTGGCGTTCGCGCGGACTGAGAGTGCTGCCCTGGCTGCTGCGCACTGGACTTGCGCTGGGCCTGGCCAGCCTGGCTTGGGCGGCAGTGCACCGTGCCGCGACATTCGACCTCTCAGACGGGATGGGAAAAGAAATCGGACAGGTGATAAAAGCCCGCACCCGGCCGGAGGACCGGATCTTTGTCTGGGGTTACGAACCGGAACTCCATGTCTTCGCTGAACGCCTGCCGAATACGCGTTTCATTTATTCGGTGTTTCTGACTGGCATGATTCCCTGGACCAATTTGGACGCGCTGAAAAACACGGATTACGCCATCGTACCCGGAGCGTGGGACGCTTTCTGGCATGACTTCACCCGGCGCCCACCGGCCATCATCATCGACACCCACAGTAATCGCGGTTTTTTAAAATACCCGATCCGACGGCAGACGCGTTTGTGGAAAATCATTGAGACGGAATATGTCGAAGTGGAAGTCGCGTACGCGAAAGCGCGCGGCTACACGCTCTACCAACGCGCCACCACCGCGTCCACCTTCACGCCTATAAGCAACTTGGCGACGCTCCCCGTCGATGATCGGGTGCAATTGATCGCGCCGGAACGCACGTCTCCCCTCACCCTGACGATCCAAGTCAACGCCCCCGCCGGCACCACGTCCGTAGAATTCTTCCTCGATGGCCAACCGTACCGCCGCATCGAAAATCGCGGGAGTCAGCCTGTACAAACGAATTTCTTTTTATTGGAATCCGACTTGAGTCTTGGCCAACATTTACTGAGTGCCGTCGCCCACGGCTCGCGTGACCTCGCCTCGGCCGTTCACCCGCTCATCGTCGAACCTAAAACGAACAAGACCGTTCAGTTTGATGGTCCTCCGATTGCCTTCGCCGGTCGCAACATTCTGCCAATCGAATCCGAGACGATTACGGGAAAACCCATTTTCTTTCGGTCCGACAACGGACAATGGGACGCGCATGCACCTTCTCGGTTGGTTTATCTTCGGCCCGACGGACTGACGCAGGTTGATTTCACTTTTGGGATGTTCCCGGGATCATTCGACGGAAGTAATTCGCAGAATACCGATGGCATCGATGTCTCCGTCTATTTCGAGAAAGACGGCGGTCAGCAAACCCAGCTTTACCAC
>JANYFP010000181.1 GCA_025362555.1 Verrucomicrobiota bacterium | reverse complement strand
TGCCGCTGTATTTGTTCGACGGCCAGGTGTGGCGCGGACCACCGCCGACTCCATCCAAGCAACTGCCCACCTCCGCGCTCGGCGACGCTCGCATCATGAGCCGCCTGCGCGCCGCCGGCCTGCGGCTGCCCGCCGCGCTCGAAGTCAAAGTCCACCGCATTTTGCTCCGTCCGTTACTGAAATGCTGGCTCACGGAAACCACCACCGAATACGAAGCCGTGCATTTCCACGCGCAACTCACCGCCCACGCCGAGGAACCGCCGTGCGAACAAGAATGGAGCGGCGCGGGTTGGCAATGGTCCAAGGATTTGGCTCCGGCCCCGCGCAAGCCCGATGATCCCGTGCTCGAGTTTGATCTGGTGACTGCGCAGGAAGTCAGCGCACGTTTCGCGGATTTTCGTCTCGTGTGGCAAAACGCTGCCGGCGAATGGACGCGTTTCATCACGAAGAATTTCCCGGAAGAATTTCTCGCGTGGTACGCCTCGCTCCCGCCCGGTCTCGACATCGACGCCTCGCCTGAATTGACCGGCCTGCTCGGACCGCCGTTGCGCGCCAGCGTGGAAATTTCCGCCGCCCCCGCCGAAGGCGCGGGCCATCGGGACTGGTTCGATCTCACCGTCGCCCTGCGCGTCGAAGACACCACCTTCACCAACGACGAACTCGCTCTATTGTTGAAAGCCCGCGGCAAATGGGTGCGCCTCGCGAAACACGGTTGGCGCCGGCTCGAACTCGATCACAGCGGCACCAGCGATCCCGCCGCCGCAACGCTGGCGCGACTCGGCCTTCACGCCGAAGACGTACTCGCCGGCGGACGTCCCACCGTTCACCGCCTCCACGCGATTCAACTCGCCGCCGAAGCGGAAGCCTTCGCCGCGCGCGATGCAAACCTGGTGGCACGCCTGCGCGAACGCGCCGCCGCGATCGTCGCGATGCCACCCGCAGAACTGCCAACCAATCTACGCGCCACACTGCGACCGTACCAAAAAGAAGGTTTTCAATTCCTCGCGCACCTTTCCGCCCATGGCTTTGGCGGCGTACTCGCCGACGACATGGGTCTCGGCAAAACAGTGCAAGCCCTCGCTTGGCTGCTCCATTTGGCAGAACTCGCCCGCGCGCAAGCCGCCACCAGCGGACGCACCACGCCATTTCGCGCGCTCATCGTCTGTCCGAAGAGCGTGATGCATGGCTGGCTGACCGAAACCGAACGCTTCGCTCCCTCGCTCACCGCGCTATCTTACACCCCGACTCACGCCTACGGCAAACGTATGCCTGGTCCGGCCGATTTGCCCGGGCTGCTCGTGGTCAACTACACGCAACTTCGGCTGCAACCCGATTGGTTTAAGTCGCACACCTGGGATGCGGTCGTGCTCGACGAAGCCCAGTTCGTCAAAAATCCCTCGAGCCAGACGTCCGTTATCGCACGTTCCCTGCACACCGCTCACCGCCTCGCGCTCACCGGCACGCCGATCGAAAACCGGCTGCTCGATTTGTGGAGTCTGTTCGCGTTTGCGCAACCCGGCCTGCTCGGCGCCCAAGCCTCGTTCCGCCGGCAGTATCCGGTCGAGGATACCACGGCCACGTCACGCCTGCACCGCCGCGTGCGCCATTTTTTGCTGCGCCGCACGAAAGCCCAGGTCGCACCCGAACTTCCACCGCGCACCGAAGACGAAATCGTCGTCGATCTCGAAGGTCCGCAACGCGTGCTCTACGACGCGGAATTAAAACGCGCCCGCGCGCAGTTGCTCGGCATTGAAACCAACAAAGCGCTCGATGGCGTGCGCTTCAACGTCCTCGCGAGCTTGCTTCGACTTCGCCAGATTTGCTGTCACGCCGCGCTTATCAGCGAAGCGCATGCCGAAATGCCGAGCGCGAAACTCGACGCCTTGCTCGAACGCCTTGAAGAGCTCCGCGACGAAGGCCAGCAAGTCCTCGTCTTCAGCCAATTCGTCAGTCTGCTCGAACTCATTCGTCCGCGCCTTGTCACAGCAGACATCGAACATTTGATCCTTACCGGCCAGACGGAAAACCGCGCCGAGCTCGTGGAGAAATTCCAGTCCGACAAAACCAAGACGGTGTTTTTGCTTTCGTTGAAAGCGGCCGGCTTCGGTTTGAATCTGACGGCGGCGAGTTACGTAATCTTGTGCGACCCGTGGTGGAATCCCGCCGTGGAAGCCCAGGCGATCGACCGCACGCACCGCATTGGACAGACGCAACCTGTGGTGGCCTATCGACTGGTTGCGGCGGACACGGTGGAGCAAAAGATCCTCGCGATGCAGCGGGAAAAATCCGCGTTGGCGTCAGCGGTGGTGCAAGAAGACTCCCTCGCCAACGTCCTCGACCTCGACAGCCTGCGCCAGATCCTGAGCTAAGCGCAGTCATATGGAGTGCGGCGACTCGGCGCCGCTTTCCGAAAACTCGTCCCGACCGTCAGTCTCAGCGAACGCTCTCGATTCGTCGAATCTCGGAGGCGGGCCGTCGATCCAGCCTGTCCATGGCGGTGCCGCGGCACCGCACTCCATAGAGACTGCCGATTCGCGGCGCGCCAAACCGTGGCATCATGCGCCGCTTCATTTGTTGATGGAGAAGGGAGTCTATATGGTCACGGCCGGAACGTACGGGAATGTCCGGATTTTTCAGTCCCCTGAACGCCTGCAGTTTCTCCATGATCGCCTTCATGCCTGCGCCCAGGAATTTGGCTGGAAACTTCACGCGTGGGCCGTCCTTGCCAATCACTACCACTTCATTGCGGAATCGCCCGACGACGCCCAGACGTTGCGGCGATTGCTGAACAAATTGCACATGACCGCCGCCAAGGAAGTCAATCGCCTCGACGATACGCCAGGCCGCAAAGTGTGGTTTGAGCATTGGGACACCCGCCTGACCTATCAACGCTCGTATCTGGCGCGGCTGCGCTATGTGCATCACAATCCGGTGCATCACCACATCGTCACCCACGCGGATCAATATCCGTGGTGCTCCGCCGCGCATTTCGCAAAGCAAGCAGAGCTCCCTTTCCAGCGGACCGTGGCGTCCATGCCGATCGATCAACTGAAAGTCCCCGACGATTTCTAAACCGTATTAATCTGGAGTCCGGCGTTTCAAGTCAGAGAAACTCCAACGCCTTGACGACTGTCTTTCATCGGCACTCAATGCGTCGTTGAACTTGCTGCCTTGCGGCGCAAAGAATGTCGGTGCCCTCAACATGGACCAGCAAAACGAATTTCTTTTTGCCGACGGCGCGGAACCGCTCATCGCCATACCTGATCCGCGCGCCGGATTTTATCGCGAGGTCGCGCAAATTTGGAATCTGCCCCTCGGCCAACGCGCGCGACTCGAACTCCGCGACCACGATCTATCGGAAATCTCCGGTCGCCTCGAACTGGAACGAGCACCCGACTTGCCCCTCAATCCACGCGAACCGCTGCAACTTTCTGTTGGCGGAATCATATTTCGCAGCACGCAAGTGAAGTCGTGGAGCTTGGTTGATTAATCATCGCCGGTCGCGCCGATCAGATCGCTTGCCAGCAGGCGGGGGACCGACCAGGACCAGATTAATCAATTTACGAAAAACTCATCTTAGCCCGAGGCTCTCCATTCGCTTAACTAAGATTTTTATTAATTAAAGATAAGCCGGTATCCTTAATTAAAACTTCTCTTTATGGAGTGCGGCGCCTCGGCGCCGCCTTCCGACGGACAGTCTCGACTGTCCGCAACGATTCGTCGAACGCACGGAGACAGGCCGTCGAGCCGGCCGGTCTAAGGCGGTGCCGAAGCACCGCACTCCACATTGTCCGGTCCTTACGCGCTAAATGCAAACTACCGGACGACATCAGGGAGCCTGCAGCCTCGCGGCGTACCGTTCGACTATTTTCCCGGAAACAACGAAGCGCCATTTGTCGGCTTCAGATCTCAATGAAAGCTGTACCGATTTTGACTTCCCCTCGGCATCGAGCAGTTGAGCGGTAATTTTCGCATCAGTCGGTGTCCCATATTGCGCCCAAATTCTTGCGCTGCCGAGGGGCACATCTTTTGCGACCAAGAGAGCGATGAGGCGCTGTGGCGTGGCTAGCTCCTGCTGCATCGACGCGGGCAGGTTTGCAAAAATGTCGTCTGCCTTGGTCTGTGCCTCCGCATCAAACGCCAGCAGACTCGCGAGCTTTTCAACGTCCCCGCCGACGCCGGCCCAAAGCGCGGTTTCAAAAGCCGCATCGGGCGTGGCCTCACCGGCGTTTTTCCAAAGGTTGGCGGAGACTGCGACGTCCTTCATTGATGGCGGGATTGGATTGAGTTCTGTTCCCGTCGGAGATCGGTCGGCTGTGGCGCGAGCGATTATTTCTGCGCGGCGCTTCATGGTTTCGATCTCAGCGCGCAAGGTCGCCACCGCATTCCGCTCCGCGCGCAATCGTTCCAATTCTTCGGGCGATACTCGATTTGCGACCAACTTCTGCGCTTCAGCATTTAAGCGTGCCCGAAGGGAGGCTTCGTCGCGCTGCTGCGCAATTTCGCCGCGAAGTTTAGCAGCGGTCCGGCGTTGCCGTCCAAGGACAACCAACGCGACCACCAGCAGCATCAGAATTAAAGCAAAGCCCCATCGATTCGTGCGCATGTTAAAACCATTCCCCCTCAGCCGTGCTATCGAGATTATATTCGATCAGCTGGCTGGCTCTCGTATTCACCATTTGTCCGCCTTTGCGACCGGGATCGAACCGCCAGCGGTTCACGGCCGCTATAGCCGACGCCTCAAACTCGGAATGACTCGAACTCACCACATGTGTGTCCGAAACCTTACCCGTGGCATCAATCAGAAATTCAACAACGACCTTCCCACTGATCCCAGCTCGGGACATCTCAAAAGGGAAAGCCGGTTGAACGGGCAAAACCAGCTTGGGCTTCTCATCAAGCTGCGCCACATCATAAATTGGTCCGCTTACTGATGCGGGTCGGGCAACGGTGGGGGATTTCGTTGCGGCTCGGGCATTCGCCTGAAGCCGATCTTGCACCGCCCCCGCCTCTTCGCGCAGGCGCGCCAGCTCCGCATCGTTAACTTGCAGCGCAGCGGCTTCACCCGCTGCCAGCTCCAGTGTTCGATTCGTTTCGCGCAAAGTGGCAATATCGCCCGCAGATTGCGGCATCGCCGCAAGTTCGGCCCGCAGTGCTGCGTTACTCTTTTCCTGCACCACATAAGCTCCCGCTCCGGCGACGATGACCGCCCCGGCGATGACAATTTGTAATTTGGTCAGACTCATAAAAGTTAACGCCACCGCAGCGCCGCCACCTGCGACCGCGCTCGCCAATGCGACACCCGTCACCGTGACGGCCAAGCCGGCTGGTGCCGCGACGACGGCTTGATTGGCCAACGCGAGCGTCAAGGCGGCCGCAGTTGAGGTCACGCCACGTCGCGCGAGCAGCGCCCGCAATTTATCCACGGCGCGTTCTACGCGCATCCGCGCAGCGTTGTCCGATAGCGAGAGTTTTTCGCCGACCTGCGCGAAATCGCGGCCTTCCAGGTAGCGCATTAGAATCGCTTCGCGATCCCGTTCACTCAGTTCGCCGAGCGCTTCATCGAGCACGGGCCGGACGCGCTCCCAATCAAGCGATGAAGATGTTTCGAGGGGAGAAATTTCTTGCATGAGATGGGCCTCCTGTTCGCGCGATTGTCGGCGCCGCTCGCCACGTACGAGCTTGGCCGCAGCAAACCGTGTGCTGGTGAACAACCAGCCTGCGAGCACGCGATGATTTCGCAAGGTCGCCGCTTTCCGAGCGAGATCCGTGAACACCAACTGCGCGACATCCTGCGCGAGATGGGTGTCGCCATTGACTTGTCGGAGGGCCGACGAATAAACGAGATTCAGATGCCGCCGCACGAGTTCAGCGAAGTCACTCTCGGAGTGATCCTGAACGTAACGGCGAAGCAGCGTGGTGTCGTCGATCATGGCGGTGCAATCTATAGCACCCGCCGATTAGGAAATCGCACAAAATAAATTGGTTCATTAAAAACTATGTCGCTGGACGCCCTTCCTCATCCGCGAGTAAAGATCCCCGGAGCAAGTATTACTCTGTTAGAGTTGATGTAGGCGGGGTGCCCTTGCCGGGTTTGCAGCAGGCAAACAACGGTATTTGTCCGGGCCGGTCGCCCGGCAAACAGACCCCGCCCACATCAACCCAAATCAATACAAACTCCGGGATATTGAACCCACCGGGAATATAATGAACCACGACCACATCCCAAAACAGCAAACGACGATTCTCTCGGTGGCGCTGAGCCTCGCGTTGCTCGCATGCAGCTGTCATCATCTGACTGAGCCGCAACCCGTATCCGCTGGGACAAGTTCCTTTACTTTCGTCGAGCTCCCACCGGTGAAAACTCCCGTGACCCCGACCGATGAGCCTGCGATCGATGGCGCCATTGATGTCGACCCGGATTATTTTGTGGCCGCGAAGCCCCTCGGATCTTTAGTTACCCCGCTCTATCCGCCCCACGCACTGTCCGGGAACGCTGGTTTAGTCACTGTCGGGGTGAGGGTGCTGATCGATGCTGATGGGCACGTGATTGAGGTGAGTCCGAGCATGCTGGCATTTTCAACTCCCAGCCGCTATGCGGAAGAATTTCAGGACGCGGTGCGAACCGCCGTGATGAAATGGCGGTTCCAGCCCGCTCAACATTACACCCTGAGAACTGATCGAACAAACGAAAGCGGCGGTACAGAAAAAATCCTTCACCGGGAAAATACGGAGACGTTTTTCGACCTCGCGTTTACCTTTACCGCTTCGGGAAAAGTGCTGCCCGCAACGCAGGGAAAGTGATCGAATTCCGGCGGGTCACTCCCAATTGTCGGGATGATTTCGAAGGTCGGTCGGGGTTTATCCATAAGCATTTTTGCCGCCTATCGCGCATTCCGCCGTCGCCATGACTCGACGGCCAAGAAAGCCCGACCTTGTATTGCGAAAGCCCGGCGCGTTCGTTCGCAGCCGAAAATTCCGACTCACCGAAGATCAGTGCAATCAGCGGAACGCCCGTATTTAGGAAACGCTTTCACCACCCGCCACCGTCTTTTTTCTCATCGAATACGCGATCAATCCAACGAGGATTACAAAGAGGATAATCGACGAACCAATCGTGCCAAATCCCAAGCCTCCTTTCTCCAGCGGCTTTGTCAGCAGATCGCCGAACGTCGCGCCAAAGGGTCGCGTCAAAATAAACGCGATCCAGAATAAAAGCACCGGCGAAAGCTTGGTCAGATAATGGCAAAGGATCACCACGACGAGCAATGAACTGATCACAAGGGCTCCACCAAGAAATCCCAGCCCGGAATCGTCCGCCAAATAATCGCCCAGCGCCGTGCCGAGCGTGTTGGAGAAAAGAATCGCGGTCCAATAGAAGACTTCGCCTCGCCGACTTGTGATCTTGTCGACCGAGAGTGATCCCTCCACCAATCGCCAGATCACGAGAATACTCACCAAAAGTGAAATCAAAATTGCTGAACCAGTCGCATAGCCCAGCCCAAGCGTGCGATCCATGAAATCTGACATCGTCGTACCCGCAGTGCTCGTGGCGAGAATGACCGTCCAATATAAAACCGGTTTGAATTCTTTCGACAGCAGTTGTCCGGTGAGCGCGATCAGGAAGAGTGAAATCAAAAGGATCGAACTGACCGCGTAGCCGACGTGGAGCGTCATGGAAACGAGATCACCGGCGGTTTCGCCGAGCGTGGTCGCGCAGATCTTCATAATCCAGAACGCGAGGGTGATTTGAGGAATTTTATTCATGAATGAGTGCGCGGCGGTTGAGTAAACGGTGGGCGGGGTGAGGTACCGTTGTTTGCCTGCTGCAAACCCGGCATTTGTCCGAGCCAGTCGCTCGGCAAAGGCACCCCGCCCACAAAATCAATTTGCCTTAATAAATCGGGAACACGAAGCAGAAAATATTAGCTTACGAGCGCTCTGTCATCGGCCAGGTGAGCGTCCACTCTTTCGCCACTTTCGCAGCAACAAACAACGGCCCAAAATCGTAGGCGGCAAATTCCGGCCGCGTGACCAGCTTTACCTCGGCGAGTTCTGTGCTGATTCGGACCGGACCGATTGCCCGCGCCCAATAGGCCATCAGCACCTGATTCGCGGCGGGATAGAGATAGTGTCCGAGAAATTTGTGTTCGAGTACCGCGAGTCCGAGCTCTTCCTTCACCTCGCGCGCCAGCGCTTGTTCGGGGAGTTCTTGCGCATCCAGGAATCCCGTGATCATGGAAAAAAGCCCCACGGGCCAAGTGGCGTTTCGGGCCAAGACAATTTTCCCATCGAGTTCAACGATCGCGGCAACCACCGGGATCGGATTATTCCAGCAAACATAATCGCATTTCCCTCTGACGCACGCCCGACGCAACTCGGCCCCAATCAAGCGCTCGACAAGCGAACCTCCGCAAACAGGACAATAGGAGTAAGGTTTCATCACAAAGTAAGCGAAGAGCAGGAATTCATCGCGGCGATCTTGATTTTCCAAAGAAGGATATCGAGGGCGAAGTAATGGCCCCCGACGCACGCCCATTTGATTAACCTGCGCCGAATTTTCGGCCCTGCGAACACCCCGCCGAGTGTAGGAGATGATTCGGCGATGATTCTAACCGAATTAAATACGGGCGATGCTCCCGCTTGCACCGCGCTCGTGAATCCTGATAATTGCGGCCTTGAACAACGAGTGCACCTTCTCCCCCGATCGCCGGCATCGCTACAGTTTAATCCATTGCTGGAATCCGCTGTTCAGTGAAAATCTCATCATGTGGATTGGACTCAATCCGAGCACAGCCGATGAAAACCAACTCGACCCGACGCTCACCCGCATCCGTTCGTTTTCCCAGCGTGAGGGTTTCGACGGGTTTTGGATGGCGAACATCTTTGGCCTCCGCACACCGTACCCGAAGGAGATGATGGCCGCGGAAGATCCGGTTGGTCCCGGCAACGATTCGTCGCTGCAACTGGCTGCCACGCGCTGCTCACGCATCGTCGCTGCGTGGGGAGCCTGCGGGGAATATCAGGACCGCGCCGACGCCGTCGCGCGCTTGTTTCCAGGCAAGGAACTATGGTGCCTTGGCACCACACAAGCCGGCCACCCACGCCATCCGCTCTACGTTAACGGCAAGCAGCCGCTGGTGAAGTGGACCTCAAGTTCAGTCGCGAGAAATCACTGAGTGACGCCGGAAATGAGTCGGCGAAAGCTCGCGGACGAATGAAGACGAGCGGAGGTTCGCTGGCGTCCCTGCGACTTGAGATTTACTCTATCATTAGTGCACCGGCGATCGGCCGCTGATGCATCGTGCACTTCTTATCGAGTGGCCGCGATCTTCGGCATACTCGTCCGTAGCCCGGATTCTATCACGTACTCCGAACCTACTTCAAATGGTCTTCGTCTTGCTTTTCGTTGCGGCCCCGGTGTGATAACCGAGTCTCGTACCCCTTCGGCCGTACTCCCCCTATGTCTTCCAAGCCTTCCTCCACCCTGCGTTCTTTTCTCTGGGTTCCTTCGCTCTACCTCGCGATGGGTATTCCCTACAATGTGATCAACGGCACCACCGTCCGCATGTACAAGTCACTCGGTTTCGCCGACAGCCAGATCACCGTCGCGGTGGGCAGCATCGGCATCGCCTGGTCCTTGAAGCCGCTCTGGGCCGCCTTTCTTGACATGTATCGCACGAAGAAATTCTTCGTCCTCTCGATGGAAGTGCTCTGCGGCCTGCTCTTCGGCGCCATCGCGATGAGTCTCACCTCTCCGGGATTTTTCCAAATCAGCATCGCACTCCTCTGGGTCGCGGCCTTCGCTTCCTCCACTCAGGATATTTGTGCCGATGGCGTCTACTTGACCGCTCTCGATAAGCCCAACCAATCAAAGTTCGCTGGCCTGCAGGGTGCGTTTTGGGTTTTGGGCAAAGTGCTTGCGACCGGCTTGCTGATTTCCGTGCTCTTCAAGATGAAGGAATCGCACGGCTGGTCCGATCAAGTCGTGTGGCGAAATGTCATGCTGACCTGCGCCGGTACGATGGGCGTACTCGCTTTCTATCATATTTTCTTTTTGCCCTCTGGCAGCGTCACGGAACGGCCCACGAGCGTCAAACAAGTGGTCCGCGATTTCTTCGGGACCGCGACGACGTTTTTCCACAAGCGGGCTTTCTGGGGCATGATCGCCTTTGTGTTTCTCTACCGCCTCGGGGAAGGCCTGATTCTAATGGAAGGCCAGCTATTCCTGCAGGGCTCCCAAGCCCACGGTGGCCTCGGGCTCTCGGCTGGTCAGGTCAGCGATATTGATGCGGTTTACGGCACGATTGCAGGTATTATTGGCGGTCTGTTTGGTGGCGCCTTTGCCGGTAAAATGGGACTGAGCCGTTCGCTGTGGGTGCTCGGTCTCTGTTTGAATATTCCGCACTTCACCTTTGTTTTCCTCAGTCATTACGCCGCCGCCGGCCATGGTCTGGAGTACAACACGATCGTGACCATGGTGAGCATTGAAAAATTCGGCTATGGCTTCGGCATGGTCGGGAACATGATTTACATGATGCAACAGCTCGCCCCCGGTCGCTGCACGATGACGCACTACGCCTTTGCAACTGCGCTGATGAATCTAGTCCTCGTCCCCACCGCGATGATCTCCGGTCCGCTTTCCGAATGGCTCGGCTTCTCCACCTTTTTCGTCGTAGTCATGTTTGCCTCGGTTCCCTCGGTGCTGGCCGCGTGGCGGGCTCCTTTCCCGCAAAAAGACGATGATCATGCAACAGATGGCGACTCGCCAAACGCGTTGATCACCGTCGACGATCCCACCCGGCTCAGTGCCGTAGAGCAAACCGTTCAGCGCATCTCCGGCCGAGCGTCGATTTTTGCGATGCTCAACATTCTCGTCATCCTCGTGGTCGACGCCAAAATCCTCGGCACGTTGCAAGGTCAGGCACCGGGCACCGGCAAGACCCAGCTCATTTGGTTATTGGGTGTCGTGATCGTGAAATTGTTTTTTGCCCAGCGCACATTCTCCTTCGCCAACGCGGCGATCGCAGTTGCCGGGCCGGCCGGCGAAAAACATTACTGTGGCAATGCGCGCGGCGCCAAGATCGCGACCTACGTTTGCCTCGTGGTCAGCCTCGCGGTCCTGGCGTTCGCTGCCCACATGGCTTCCTAAAACGGAACTCCGCACCCGACAGAATTTGAAACCCGGCCAAAAGCCGGATTTCTTTTTTGGTTCCGCCATGGAAGAGCGTGGATGCGCGCGATTGTAATACCGGCCACGGCGTAGGCCAGCGAGCTTGCTCGCGCTCCGATGTCCCCGCCCCTTCATCAGCATTTTCCTCGCACTCAATCCGCGCGTGCAGGGACGCGGCCTACACCAAAAACACCGACACACCCGCTTTGCTCGCTGCGTCGGTGCTCCGCTCCAGTCTTAAGTAAGCACAGTGCCGCAATTGCAATCCCACGGCGTGCCCGCACGGTTACCTTCCCAATCCTCTGTGCCCATGATGACTCGTTTTTCCTCCCGTGTGTTCTCCTTCGGTGCCGTCCTAATCGCCGGAGTAGCCCTAAACTCAGTCGCCTTCGCCGCCGTCAGCGCCACGGAATCCCTCACGCTCAACAGCCGCGGCTACTTCGAGATGACCGGCGTAAATGTCATGAACGGAAGTGACTATTATCCCGAAAGCCATCAGGGCGGCGTTGGCATCATTCAACACGGCCAGCGCACCGCCACCAATGGCGACCTCCGCCTCGAACCCACGCCCGGCCAGTGGCAACCCACCCCGAAATCCGGCGAACGCGTCGTCGATGCCAAGAACCAGGAAATCCGCGTTCACTTGCAGTATCCGGACGCGATCAGGAATCGCACCGGTTTTAATCCGATCGACTACCCGGATTTGAATCTCGGTTATTCCGTCCGCGTCGTGCCCGCCGGCGGCAGCGCCTTTCGGATTATTGTCGATCTCGATGCCCCGCTCCCCGCGGACTGGATCGGCAAAGTCGGCTTTAATTTTGAACTCTATCCCGGCGCGCTCTTCGGGAAATCCTACACCTTCGGTGATCAATTCGGTTCCTTTCCCCGACAAGCCAACGGCCCCGGAGCTGTCACCGACGGCAACTACCAACTCGAGCCACTCGGCCACGGTCACACTCTCACCATCGCACCCGAATTGGATCGTCAACGCATGACCATCGAAGCCATCCAAGGCGGCGAACTCACTTTGCTAGACGGCCGCGCCCAACATAACAACGGCTGGTTCGTCGTCCGCTCGCTTGTCGCTGCTGGCGCGACCAAAGGTGCCATCGAATGGCTCGTCACGCCCCACTCGATTCCCGGTTGGAAAGCCGACCCCGTCATCCAAGTCTCGCAAGTCGGCTATCATCCAAAGCAGGAGAAGATCGCGGTGATCGAGCTGGATCCGCACGACACCGATCTGAAATCCGTCGTTCTCTACCGCGCCACCGCCACTGGCGGACTCGAAAAAGTCATCGATCACCCCGCGAAAAATTGGGGCGCGTTTCTGCGCTCGCACTATCTCCAATTTGATTTCACCGCCATCGAACAACCCGGCCTTTACGTCATCGGCTACGGCGAACAGCGCTCGGCCGCTTTCCAAATCAATGCGCAAGTCTTCGCGCGTAACGTCTGGCAACCCACCGTCGAATATTTTCTCCCGGTGCAAATGTGCCACATGCGCGTGAACGACCACTACCGCGTCTGGCACGGGCTGTGTCACGCCGACGACGCCCTCATGGCACCCGTGAATCACAACCATTTTGACGGCTACGCGCAGGGCCCGTCCACGCTCACGACCTTTCAACCCGGCGATCATGTCCCCGGTCTTGACGTCGGTGGCTGGCACGACGCGGGCGACTACGACCTGCGGGTTGAATCCCAAGCTGAAACAGTTCACGGACTCTCACTCGCGTGGGAGCTCTTTCACCCGACGCTCGACAACACCACCGTGGATCAGGCCCGGCACATCGTCGAGCACGAGGC
>JANYFP010000171.1 GCA_025362555.1 Verrucomicrobiota bacterium | reverse complement strand
GGACTGTTCCGCCTTCACCCGAATCTGGGCCAAGTCGGCGGGCTGGTTGGATTGCGCCCGGGCCAGTGAAAAGCCGAGACTGCCAAAAAGGGCGGCACTGATAACGGCACGCCCTATTTTTGCTGGAACCGAGAGGCGGGGTAACGCGGCGGGATTACGCACGTTTCAAGTTAAGGGGAGAACCCGACACGGGAGCAAGGCCGCATCCTGCATGCCATGGATAATTTTCTTATCCGGTGGACAAAAGGTCGCGAGCGCGCCGGACAATTTCGCCTGTCCGCCATTCACAAAATAATAAGGGCACAACCGCAGTCGCCCCGCTTTTGCGACGACGGCCGCCGGGCCCTCCGCCACCGGGCGATCATAGATGGCGTGCTGGAGACGTTTCGGTTTCCGATATTCCTGCAGCAGGTGCAGGTTCGTCGGCGCCAACTGAAGCGCCTGCTCGACGCCGTGCTGCCACTCGTCACGGGAACAATCACTGCCGAGCACGACACTCCGCGCGCCCCACGCGGTTTCATGAAAACCGCTGATCTTGATGATGAGGTCGCGCTCCTTTTGCGACGCCGCGATCAGATCACGCCAATCCGACAACAGACGGCCGCCGACCCGCGGTCCGTCAAGCCCGGCACCGGGCGGGAGCGGCGCCGGATCCATCACCCACGACCGGGGAATCAATTGGCGCAATAGTTTCAGACTATTAGCACTCACCGATTCCGCCCAGAATTCCTGCAACCGGTGATGATGAAAAAGTGCCAGCGCGAGTTTCTCCTCCTGAAAATGCCTCATCGGCGGCGCGATCACGACCGCCCCACTTTGCCACGCCTCCAAAATATCCGCGCCGACGCGCACATTGGCCCAATCGAACAATTCAAAGAAACGGTAGATGATATCAATCTTCTCCGGGGTGCCTTCTGAATTGAAAAAAAGTTCACCACTCAGCGGAAACACGTCCTCCGGCCGCAGACAAAATACGCGCTTGCCCCGCCGCTGAAGCTGATCGGCCAGCCAGCGCATTTCCGGCCGGTAAGTCGCCGCCTCCTCACTCACAAGAATCGCAATTACTGGATTGCGAAGATTCGGCCGCAAGGCGGCGAGTGATTGGTGGAAATTTTCCACCATGGCACCGCCGTGCCCCAGGATCGCCGGGTCGGTCTCACCGCCGTAAAGCTGATTCAGAAACGCCGTCAGCCCGATCCCGCCCGGCACGGAGTCCAATTCGGTGAGTGCAAAACCTTCCTCGGTCAGGAGCAAATCCGGCCGCAACACCGTGGGAAACACCCCGCGATTTTTCGGATCACGCGCGTGTTTGATGAGCTCGGCCGGCTTGCCGCGATCGAGATAATCCGCCACCCACGGCGCGAGCAGCGGCTTGTTCCGCAGCAGGTTCTTGCCCGCCACCGAACGCAAATAAAGCGTTTCGAGGGCTTGATGGAATTCAAGACAGGCGCTTCCGATCTGCTCCAACTGTGTCACCTGCTCGGCTGTCAACGGCCAAGCCTCGGGCGAGAGCTGCCAGGTTTTATCCTCGAACAGGGACTGGGCACTAAAAGCGGAACGGAGAGTTTCGTAGGGAAGGTCAGGCATCGGCGAATAAAGGCGTTCCCGCTCTGATTATCGTACTCTTCCGCAAGTGCAAATGAACGAGGACGATTCCTAGTCGTCGATCTGGATATCTTTATTCCGGTGACGCGGGCATCCGGCGCGCAGCCAGCCGTAAATGAAACGGTCCAGATCGCCGTCCAAGACCCCTTGCGTATCGCTGGTGCTGACGCCGGTGCGCAAATCTTTCACCATTTGATACGGTTGGAGCACATAGCTGCGAATCTGACTGCCGAAACCGATTTCGCCCTTCTCGCCGTAGAATTTCTCCATCTCGCCGCGCTTGTCGTCGAGGCGTTTTTCATAGAGGCGGGCTTTCAACACCACCATGGCGGTGGCTTTGTTTTTAATCTGGGAGCGTTCGTTTTGACACACGACGACGATGCCGGACGGCATATGCGTGAGCCGCACGGCGGAGTCCGTGGTGTTAACGCCCTGACCGCCCTTGCCGGACGAGCGATAGACATCGGTCCGGATTTCATCCTCGGGAATATCAATCACGACTTCCTCGGTGATTTCGGCCACGACATCGATCGCACAAAATGAGGTGTGACGGCGTTTGTTCGAATCAAACGGACTGATGCGGACGAGGCGGTGCACGCCGCGTTCGGCCTTGGCGTAACCGTAGGCGTTCTCGCCCTTGATGAGAATCGTGGCCTTGGAAATACCGGCGGTATCGCCGGGCTGCACGTCCATGAGTTCAACCGTAAAGCCGCGCCGTTCGGTCCAGCGGGAATACATGCGAAACAGGATGTCGGCCCAATCATTGGACTCCGTGCCGCCAGCGCCGGCTTGAATACTGAAGATGGCGTTGTTGCGGTCAAATTGGCCGGTGAGGAATGAAGCGATTTCCAACTTGTCGAGATCCTCGACCATGGACGCGACCGAGCTGTTTAGCTCCTTCGCGTAATCATCCTGCTCGGCGGGCGACGCAGATTCAATCAGCTCGACCATGAGGCCGGCTTCGTCGAGGCGTTTGTTGAACGCCACCAATCCCGCGATCGTGCGCTTCAAGTTGTTAACTTGAGCAATATGCTTCTGGGCTCGGTCGCTGTTATTCCAAAATTCGGGAGAGCCCATTTCGGCTTCCAACGCCTCTATTTCTCGCTGCTTTTGTTCGACGTCAAAGAAACCTCCATAAGTAGCCGGCACGCTTCTTTATGTTTTCGATGTGGGAAAAAGTTTCGGGAGCAATCATGAGCAGCCAACACCGTTGGCACCCGGCTGCTACTGTCAAGGCACAGCTAAAAAAGAGCCTGAATTACTATTGTAGCAGAGCAATTCACCGCCGGCCCGCAGCGAAGTGTTGAGGATCGAGTACCTGCGCGCTTGAGACTCCGAGACACTGGGGCTCGGGGGCTCGATTCGATCATAAAAACGGCATAAATCCGACCGATCAAAACCGCGCCGCCGCGCCTGCTCAATTTTGCGACAAGGCACTCTCCCGCCCGACAACCTCCATTTGCTCCGGCGTACCGAGGTAGATGACTTTATAATGTTCGAACCGATACCAGGTGTTATTCGGCAAACCCTCCCGCAGCGTAAGAGCGTCATTATCCATTAATTTGTGGGCGCGGGCGTTATAAACCATGAGGCCGAAACCGCCTTGCGACGGTACTCGCACGACGAAAAGCGCCGATACCCCTTTCTTCCCGTACGGTCGGACCAACAACTCTCCACTCACGAGTGCGAATGCCCGTTGCGAAGCCGTCGCCGGTGCCCGCGATTCCACTGGCAGCGGTGGCACGACTGCGGGCGGCGCAAAGGCCCAACGCTTGATCGGGCCGTTCACCGTATGCCCAAAGGCTTCCTTGACGATTTCGTATTCCCCCTGGCGTATTTTTTCGGCCATCTCGGGCGTGAGCCCCGGAAGCGTCTTCATCAATGTCTCCAATTCTTCCGGCGAATTTGCTGCCAACCGGTCAACCCGAGAGGAATCGGCATCCGGTTTTGGCAGAAGGAAGGCAACGCTGAGTGACTTGGATTCGAAGGACCCGCCCAAATTTTTCAGGAGCTGAATCGAACCCACCACGCTCAGCAACGCGGCCGCGGCAAATACGGGCCACAGGCCAGTCAAGCGAGGTCCGTTGCCCGACGCGGCTTTCGGGCCATCCGGCCGCAACGCCAGCAAGGCCGCCTCGGTTTCATCGAGCTGTTTCAGCACTCCGGACATGGATACCGGGACCGCTCCACCTGCCACACGCAGGGCCTCGCGGAGACAGCGCTCCGGTCCATTACGCCAATTCCACGCCGAAGCCGACGGCTCACCGCGGCGCACCAGCGTCCTCACCCGCCACGCGAGAATCATCCGCAATCCCGCCAAGCCCAAAGCCAATCCCGTCGTGCCGACAAAATCCCGGGAAATCGTCACGCCAAAAATCACGACCCCCAGCCAGAAAATCAGAAACGTATTCCACGAACCAGACCACGGGCGGCCCGCCTGCAGCATCCCCCGCAAGCGCAGCCAGAACAGCGCCATCTGCAATTGCGCGCTCTGCGCTTGCAGTTGGCCGAGCTGCAAACGCGCCTGCTCGACCTTGGTGATATAACCGAAGCGCCGGGGATTTTCCCCCGTCACCACCAACAATAAATTTACCACCGCGGTCGGCGCCTTGTCAGCCAGCAAAGCAGAAAGCTCCAGGTCTTGACAACCCGCATACGCCGTCCGGACGCGATCCGCTTTTCGACGCACGACCGGCTCGCTTTCCAACGAGAGTTTTAAGAGATAGGCGAGGTTGCCGGGATCGCTCGCATCCACCCACTTATGCTGCTCGGCGCGGCGCAGGGCCTCGCCACCCAAGGCGGCAAATTGACCGAGCACTTCTGCAGCCGCAGGATCGAGCGGCTTAATCAGCGCCAGACACGGCGCGGACATCAGGCCCTTGAGAATTTCGAGATTATAGGCATCTGGCGCGCTCGCCAGCAACTCGGCCAAACCCGCCGGATCGATCCGCCGCCCCCGGACCACCAACGCCCCCGGTTGCGGTCCAAACACCAGCCAAGCAAAGGCCGTCGCAATCGAACGCCGCGCGGCGTCCGGGATGGCACTCCAGTCGGGTGAGGCCACGTACGCCTGGATTTCCTGCAACTTCTTCCAATCCGCGCTGTGGGCGGGAACGGTCGAAAGAAAATACGCCAGCGTCTCCGGGTTGCTCGATTCAAAAATATTCTGTTCACCGTCCGACCAATTTTCTTCCGCCCGGAAGAATTGCGCGGCCTCGGCCAACATCCACCCCCGCCCCTTCCACGTAAAGAAGCGGGCGTTGCGGGCGAGATCGTAATGATTGGAAACATTTTCCTTCGCAAGCCAGAGCCGGATGGGCTCCTCGCGCCAGCGCGCATCCCGTGCGCTCGTAAGCAACCCGCGCAACATCGTCTTGGTCGCGGCATCCAATGGCCCCATCGCCTCCACCGCGCCAGCTCTCATCCCCGGCGGTTCGGATTCAAGCAACAAGGCCCTGGCTCGTTCGCGCAATTGAGGCGTGGGTGCACGAATGACATCGCTCCCAAACATCATGCTCATCACATGGCGCCCTAGGGCGATCTCCTGGAGCACTCGACCCACGGACCACCAATCCCATGCGCACAATCCAATACCCGGTTGTGGTCCCTCCGGATCCACCGCTTCTGGCGGAGCATAGAAAGGATCAACCTCAGTGACGACTGACCCCGCCTGCTTGTAAAGTGACGCTGTCTCCAGCCCGCCCAAAATAATTTCCATGCGCGCGCCTTCCTCGTTGAGATAGATCGATTCGGGCCGGATATTAAGATGAACCACTCCGGCGGAATGCAGCGCGCTCAGCGTAGCGGCGAGTTGCTCAAGCATCTGTTTTTGCACCCAAGGTTCCGCCTGATGGCATGCGATCCATTCCCGCAACGTGGTGGCGGATGGCAAATTCGTCACCTCGTAGCGCCAGCCTTCCTCTTCATAGGCCTGAAGACAGGTCAGGATCTTGGTTTTAGGCGGCAATTGCGTACTAATCTGCTCCCACACCGCTCGCCGTATTGCCGTTGATTTGGAAAGCAACGTGGCCGAGATCAGCACTTTTTCCATCCGACCAATCTCAGTCGCCTCAAACGAATTGGGTAAGCCATTTTGCGCCGGCCCCTCAATCTGGTAAGTAAGCCATCGGTCACCGGCGTTCAATTTACAACGCGTGCCCACCACGGGGCGCACTCCATCCACCGGAGCAGTGGTTCCGGTAGAGTTGAGGACTTTAGTCGCCTCCGTCCCGGGAGTAGGATCGACCATAATAATGAATAAAGCCTACGAAGCTTCCCTTTATTTCGACACCCAAGCCGCTGAACTTTAGCTCCTTCATTCGTTCACGAGCCATTTTCCAATAACCTGGTAACCTCAAGGCCCACGACAGTTTAAGCTTCAAAAAAACTCACCCAAGGTTCGGGCCCGAACGCCTGACCATCGCCCGCACCGAAACCCATTACCCAACCCGACCGTTCGTTCGGGTCGGCGTACCGCAAAAAAAGAGCTCCAGACAAAGTCTGGAGCTCGAGTGCGAAACACCGAAAGCGTGGGCGTCTCAGTTAAACGCGTTGGCAAACCATTTCTGATAATACTCGCCCACGACCGGCATTAATTTCTGCTGGCCGCTGGCCGCCCCGATCAATCCCATGATCCAGAGCACAAAAAGCGAAATGCCAATCGCAGGCCACAGGAGCACCAGCAATAAATTCACAAACGGAATAAACGCCATGATCATGCAGGGAATCCACAAGGCGAAACCCGTGATAAAAAGCCCCAAGACTTGTCGGAGATGAAAACTGCCAAGTTTGGTTTTCTTACTGCCGTGCATCACAATTGCGACGATGAAACCGATAGGTGTAATATAACTGAGGATTGCTACCGTATTATCTTCAGTGGCCGACGCGACCGGGGTGACCGGCGGTGTTTCAGGTGTAGACATGATTTTTAGGCTGTGGGTTGAGTGTGTGCGGAACCTGCGAAGAATAGTGCCGCACCAGACACCGCCGTCAATACCACGTAAGCCCCAATCAACAAGGATCGGGCCACCGCTTAACCCCGCAAAATACCCGCGTTTTTCTCCGCCAGATAACTTTGATAGGTTTTCTGCACGCCCTCGCGCAGCCCGATCCGCGCCTTCCAGCCCAACGCGCTCAACCGGGATACGTCCATGAGCTTTCTCGGCGTCCCGTCGGGTTTACTCGCATCCCACACGATTCGCCCCTTGAACCCCGTCGTCTCAGCCACCAACTCGGTGAGCTCCTTGATCGTCACATCCGTGCCTGTGCCGACGTTGATCAGATCAGGGGGATTGGATAAATTAAGTAGAAACGCACAGGCATCAGCCAATTCGTCGACGTACAGAAATTCGCGCTTGGGCGAGCCCGTCCCCCACGCCACCACTTCATCGCGACCGGCCTCCTTGGCCTCGTGAAATTTCCTGATCAGCGCCGGCAGCACGTGGGAATTCTGCAAATGATAGTTATCCCCCGGACCATACAAATTAGTCGGCATCGCGGAGTGGTACAACACGCCGTATTGTTTCCGGTAATACTCGCAAAGTTTCAGTCCCGCGATCTTCGCAATCGCGTAGGCCTCATTCGTTGGCTCCAGCGGACCGGTGAGCAAACAGTCCTCCGCCATCGGCTGCGGCACCTGCTTGGGATAGATGCAAGAGCTCCCGAGAAAGAGCAACCGCTTCACCCCAGCCTGATACGCACCGTGCACGCAATTGGTGGCCACGGCCAAATTATCGTAGATGAACTCCCCCGGATAAGTGTTGTTGGCGTGAATGCCACCCACCTTGGCCGCCGCAATAATTGCCACATCGGGTTTTTCGCGGGCAAAAAAATTCTTCACGTCCGCCTGATTAGTCAGATCCAATTCAGCCCGGGTCCGTCCAATCAAGGTCACTCCGCTCTCGCGACCAAACCGCCGCATCAAAGCTGAACCGACCATGCCCTTGGAACCTGCGACAAATAGCTTCATTGCTAAAAACTAAAAACAAAACGGAAAATTCAGCCAGTCTGATCTGTGCAATAATTGGGCGACAAAAACCTACAGCACGCCGCCTTCCACACGAGCATTCTCCGCTATGCAGGAGCTTGTTTACAAGCGATCAAAACGCCCACTCTAACGGTGCACCCACTGAGCCGCTTGCAAGCAAGCGGCTCCTCCACCCGGGAGCGAAAAATCCGCAGAAGGAAACCCCGGCATCCGGGGTTCCACCGCATGACTGCTCGGCTTTAATTAACCCAGCGCGGCGAGCAATCGCTCTATCTCGACTTTCTTCGCGCGCTGGTCGGCGAGTTGTTTGCGCGCGCCATCGAGCACGGCCGGCGGGGCCTTGCTCACGAAGGCCTCATTCGACAACCGCGCCTCCGTCCCCGCGATGTGCTTGGTAATCGCCTCCAGCTCCTTGGTCAGACGCGCCTTTTCCGCCGCCGTATCTCCCGCCGGACGCTGCATATAAAAGGTCGCCACGCCCGTGACCGAATTTATCGCGTCGGGAATCGTGCCGGCTTGAAAACTGGTGGTTTCAAAAATGCGCGCATAATTCGGCGCCGTTTGCGGCGTGAAGTACGCCGCGTAGGCCGCGTTCACTTCGTAATGCACCGTCGCCAAACGAACGCCCGCCAATCCCGCCGCCGCCTTGTCCGCGCGATATTTCGACGCAGACAATTGCAACATGCGATTCGCCGCACTCGCCTTGAGGTCAACCAAGACGCCCAACGCGCCAAACGCATCGACAAGCTGCGAAGTGCCTTCCACCGAACCATCCCGCATCAAAAACGAACCTTCCGTGCCGTAGCCCAGTAAATGCCACAGCTCCTCGGTGATGAACGGAACGAAGGGATGCAACTGCAGGAGCGTTTCGCGCAACACCAGATCCTGCAGCGCGAGGCTGTTCGCCTTGCCCGAAGCATCCTGCACCTTCGCCTTGGAAACCTCCACGTACCAATCGCAAAAGTCATTCCAGAAAAACGTGTAGATCGCCTGCGCCGCCGCACTAAACTCAAACTCGGTGAAGCAACGATCCACCTCACGCACCGTCGCGAGCAAGCGGTCAAGCACCCCATGATCATCGGCGTCAAATTTCGCCGGCTCCAATCGTCCAAGGATCGTACCGAGCGAAGAATTATCCGCCATGTCGCCACTCATCTGGCGGAAGCGCGCGGCATTCCAGAGCTTGTTGCAAAAGCCTTTTCCACTCTCAATTCGATCTTCCTGAAACCGAATATCCTGCCCCTGCGGGGCGATCGACACGATGCCGAAGCGCAAACCGTCCGCGCCATATTTTTCAATCAGGTCGAGCGGATCGGGTGAATTGCCCAGCGACTTCGACATCTTGCGGCCTTGCTGGTCACGGATGATGCCGGTGAAATAAACATTCTTAAACGGAATGCGCCGCTCCAGCGGTTCACCCGGACGAATAAATTCCAAGCCAGCCATGATCATGCGCGCGACCCAGAAGAAAATAATGTCCGGTCCGGTCACCAGCGTCGCGGTCGGATAAAAATAATCGAAACCGGCCTTATCCATCGCCGCTTTATCGGGCCAGCCCATGGTGGCAAACGGCCAGAGCCACGATGAAGCCCACGTATCCAGCACGTCATCTTCCTGCACCCAATTCTCCGGATCGGCCGGACCGGCGAGCGACACATGCACTTTCGTCGGATCGCGCAAATCCGCTTCCGTCAGCTTTTCCTTATCGAGTCCCTTGGCGTACCACACCGGAATGCGATGGCCCCACCAAAGCTGCCGGCTGATGCACCAGTCCTGAATATTCTCCAGCCAGTGCAAATAAACTTTCGACCAGCGCTCCGGATAAAATTTGATATGCCCATCGCGCACCGCCGCCTTCGCTTCTTCGATGCGCGGGTATTTCAGCCACCATTGCCACGTCAGACGCGGCTCAATCGGCACGTCGGCGCGCTCGGAATAACCGACGTTATTCTCGTACGGTTCTTCCTTCACCAATGCGCCTAATTCCTTGAGCAATTCGGCGGCTTTCTTGCGCCCGGCAAACCGATCCAAGCCGGCGAGTTCCTGACCGGCGAGCGCATTCAAAGTCCCATCGGGCTCCAATACATCGATCGGAAGAAGTTTATGCCGCTGGCCAACTTCAAAGTCCACTTTGTCGTGCGCCGGCGTAATTTTTAGCGCGCCCGAGCCAAAGTCCTTATCAACGGCGGTATCCGCGATGATGGGAATTTGCGTCCGATTGAGCGGCCGCCAGACACTCTGCCCGATCAGCGCGGTGTAACGCGGATCGTCGGGGTGAACCGCGATGGCCACGTCACCCGGAATCGTCTCGGGACGCGTGGTTTTCACCTCGATGTACTGACCCGGTTGATGCACGAGCTCGTAGCGAATTTGATAAAGTATGCCCTTCGTGGGCTTCATGATCACTTCTTCGTCGGACAGTGCCGTGAGACTGACGGGGCACCAATTCACCATGCGTTTGCCGCGGTAAATGTGACCCTTGGCAAAAAGATCGGCAAACACCGTGAGCACCGCTTTCGAATAATGCGGGTCCATCGTGAATTGCGTGCGATCCCAATCAGCGGAGGCCCCGAGCGCCTGCAATTGTTTCAAGATGATGCCGCCTTTGTCGTCGCGCCATGACCAGACCTTTTCCAAAAACTTTTCGCGGCCGAGATGATGGCGCGTTTTCTTTTCCTTGCGCAGTTCGCGCTCCACCACGGTTTGCGTGGCGATGCCCGCGTGATCGGTGCCGGGTAACCACATCGCTTCGCAGCCTTCCAATCGCGCGCGACGAATCAAGATATCCTGCAGGGTGTTGTTCAACACATGCCCCATGGTCAGCACGCCCGTGACATTGGGCGGTGGAATTACAATGCTGTACGCGGGCTTGCCTACATCAGCCGGCTTGGCGTGGCCCGCGAAACAACCGGCCTGCTGCCAGGCAGCATACCATTTCTTTTCAACGTCGCGCGGTTCGTAGCTCTTTGTAATCTGGGCCATGTTTGATTCGGATTCGGGTTCGAGTCCCGGCAGTCAACGGCGCGGCTTGCCCCCTGACAAGCTGGTTTAGCGTTTAAGCCCCTCATTCACGCTGAGCCGGTTTCCCAATCGTATAGTGCATCCCGTCAACAGGATTTCACTCCGGCCGTTCGCTCAGCGCCTGAACTGCAAATTGGCGAGGTAAATCCAATCCCATGCCGTATCGCCGTATTGGCCGGGATCGCTCCGCAAGACCAAACGGGCACCCGAGGAAAAGGGCGGCAAAGGCACATAAACCCGGTGAGGCTCGCGATCGTCGACCACTCGGGCAGGATCGAGCACGCACTGAAAAACAAGGTGAAGGCCGTGGTCGTCGACCACTTCCAGGAAAAGTGCGGCGCCGTTGCTTTTCCCCTGCTGATAGGCCACGGGATCAAAACCGAATTCAAACGACACCGCGCGAACGTCATCCGGCAACGCCCAGGCCACCTGCGTGGGTGGCAGCAGCATCACTACTTCCCGCTGAGCGATGATCTTGCGTTGAAACCCATCGAGCTGAGTCAGCGGCGACGGCATCGCGCTCGCGCGCTCCTGCTCCGTCAAGCGCCCCTGAGCCACGAGCACCGCGATTCGCGCCGGAGTCATGCCCCGCGAATCCGAGAGCCCATTCCGCGCGTAAACCCGCGCGTCTCCCAAGTCTGCCACCAACGAATAATTTTCCCGGACGTATTCCGCCAGCTCAAGGAAAATTTCATGAGCCTGGGTTGCTCGATTCTCAAACGAAAATGCACCCGGCCCAACCGCATCAACAAACACTGGAGGAGTGTGGCGGCGCAGATCATCGAGATAACATGCCCGGTAATAATCACGCTGGGCGTTTTCCTGGATCGACCAAATACTATGCGCATCGCGCGTGGCCTGCGGCCGCCCACTTTCGACATAGAGATTACTGGCCCACCCCCAGACTGCGACCGATTCGTGCCGACCAGTGAGCGAACGCACGAGCACGGCCGCACTCGTGCGCGGATACCGCCAATTATATTCGAAGCGTCCGAAAATTTCCGGCCGAGGTTGCAAGCACCGCGTAACAATCGGAGGCAGCCCAGCCAACAAAAACACGAGACCGGCCAGAGCCCAGCGGGCGCGTGCCGACGTGAGTCCCGTCCACCACCCACCGATCGCCGCACCCAACCACACGGTCAGCGGAATCGGTAACAACAGCGCGTAGTGCAAATACTCCCGGCGCGGAGTCACAATCGCAATTCCGGCCGCCAAGGTGAGCCATGTCCCAATCCAAAAAAGCGGCGGGGGACGAAGCCTTCGGAACACAAAATAGCCCGTGCCCAGCATCCCCAATGCCCCCGCCGTTGCGATCAACAGCGGGAGCCGTCCATCCTTCAGCGCGAGCAGGTACATCTCACGCAGAGCCACGGCCAGTGGACGAGCATCGCCGACATAAAGTATATTCTGTAAAACATAACGCCGCACCGCCGCTTCCATTTGACCCGTAATGGCAATCAGCGTCGCGGCGATCAGGGTTGGCGCCAACGCAGCCAAACCCGCCGCCCCAACCCGGCGCCAGCGGATTTTTAGCGCGACCCCGGATTCATTAAACAACTGCCAGCAGGCCCACGCGACCAGCGCCACGCTAAGCGGAGCGGCTTGCAACTTCGCCCAAATCATTGCGCCAGCCACGAAGCAGGCCAGCCACCGCCGTTTTCGATCCGTTCCCGAACACGGGGTCAGTAGCCAAATGGCCAAGGCCGTCATGAACAGCGTCAAGTGTTCCGACGAATAATGAATCAAATCCAAATAAGTGGCGGTGGCAAAAAATCCGGCAGCGGGCAGCACGCCCAACCAGGCGCCCGCACGGCCGAACTTTCCGGACAGCGTCAGGTGGGTGGCGAAAAGCGCCCCGAAAACCAACAGCAAGCCCGCCAACCGGGCCGTGAAATAATCAATCGGCATCCCCAACCAGTGGAACGGAACGAGGAGATAAAAATTCAGCGGTCCAGAAGTGGTACCATCAACGGAGCGCCAAAAAACGGAATCGTGCGAAAGCGTGAGTGCTCCGGCCACGAGCTGGCTTTCGTCGGGATTGAATTCATTGGCCACGAGAAAAAACGGCCAGCGCCAGGCCAGGAGAAAAAGAAAAAGCACCAGCGCGTCGCGCCAACGACTCGGTCGAATATCAGGCGTACCGCGCGCTGCCACGAACACCACCGACCAAACGTGAACCGCCACGAGCAACGTAGCCAATCCGGCCAGCCACCAATAAACGCCCGGATTCAAGTCCAGCCATTGAAAGGAAGTCGTCAGCATTGAGGAAAAGGGAACACGTGAGGGATCAAAAACGAGACACCCATCAAACACTGTGAGCGAAATTTACCGCCCCTGTCCAAACAGTTTAAAGTTTGTCCTCAAATTCAGCGGTGAACAAATAGGCCCAGCGCTCCGACTTCGCGTAAAAAAGCTCAACCCCTGTCCACGACGTCGAGCTCCGGCCACTGGGCGATCTTGCGGTGCAACGTGCGGCGGCTGATGCCGAGCAGCGTCGCCGCTTTTGTGCGATTGCCGCGGGCTTTCATCAGCGCTTCCCGGAGCAGACGCTTTTCATTTTCTTCCACCGAATAAGGATTGGAGGGAGTCGCCGTCACCATTGAGGGCGGCGGCGCGCTTTCGCCGCGGAATTTTGGCTCCAACTCGAACTCCGTGATCTTTCCCCCACGACGCAACACGACCGCGTTCTCCGCGAAATTACGCAGCTCGCGGATATTCCCCGGCCACGGATAAGCCTGCAAATGCCGCATCGCGCCGGGCTCAATCGTCACGGCTTCATAACCATTCTCCTTGGAATACACTTTGATGAAATGCTCCAGCAGCACCGGGATGTCATCGACCCGCTCCCGCAACGGCGGCGTGGTGATGCGCACGACATTCAGCCGGAAGAACAAATCCTCACGAAATTTCCCCTCCTTCACCATCTGCTCAAGATTGCGATTCGTCGCCGCCACGAGGCGCACGTCGACCGTCATCGTCTTGGAACTGCCGATGCGCTCGAAGCTTTTCGTTTCCAAAAATCGCAACAACTTGACCTGGATCTCCGCGCCGATCTCGCCGATCTCATCCAGAAAAACCGTACCGCCATCCGCCACCTCAAACCGCCCCTCGCGCCGCTCCGTCGCGCCGGTAAACGCCCCGCGCTCGTGGCCGAACAATTCACTTTCCAGCAAAGTCGCCGGCAGCGCCGCGCAATGCACGGTGACAAACGCCGCTTGCGCCCGCGGACTCGCTTGGTGAATCGCCTGCGCAATAAGTTCTTTGCCCGTACCCGTCTCCCCCTCGATCAGAATGGTCGCCTTCGAGGGTGCCACCAACTTCACGCGCTCAATCACCTCGGCCAGTTTCAACGAATGCCCGACGATTCCACCGAGATTAAATTTTGCATCAAGCCGCTCGTGCAGTTGCTTTACCTCGACCTCAAGCGTTCTGGTCTTGAGCGCCCGCTGAATTAAAATTTCGAGCCGGTCAATTTGCACCGGCTTCGTCAAAAAATCCACCGCGCCGCGCTTCATCGCTTCAACCGCCGACTCGATATTTCCGTACGCTGTCATCATCAACACCGCCGGCTTATTCGCCAGAGTGAGCGCTTTATCGATGACCTTCAGCCCACTCTTTCCCGGCATCCGCAGATCCGTGATGATGACTTCAAATTCTTGAGCCTCCATCAGGTTAAACGCCTCGTCGGCACTGCCGGCGACAGACACGTCATAGTGCTCCTGTAAAGCTTGCTGCAATCCCTCGCGGGTATGCTTCTCGTCATCGACGATCAATACGCTGGACACCATTGATTACATAAAGCCAACGCTTTACGCCCCGGTCAATGTGAAATGAGACGAGGTGACACAATAGCGACCCACCCGCTCAAGCCCTCAACTCTTTAGCATGCGGACCCGACGGTGTTTTTGCGGAAATTGCAGCGTCACGACCGTCCCGGAACCTTCCTTGCTTTCAATGCCCACGTGGCCGCCGTGATCCCGAATAATGCGCTGCACAATCATCAGCCCCAGTCCGTGGCCGCCCGTTTTTGTCGTGTGATACGGGGAAAAAAGCTTCGTCAAATCCTCGGTCTTGATACCGCTCCCCGTATCGGCGATGCGAATGAACACTGAGTGGTCGTCCGCACCCACCCGAATGCCCAGCGTTCCGCCCGGCTGCATCGCTTCCATGGCATTCTTGATCAGATTGAAAAACACCTGTTTGAGCTGATTCGTATCGGCCATGATCACGGGCGTACTCGCCGGAAGCTCACCCTCGATTTTGAGCCCGCGGTCCTCCAGTTCCTTGGCCTGAAATCGCAGCACATCCTCGATGACTTCCACGATATTCACCTCCGAAAGATCCGGTGGGCGCGGGCGGATCGCTTCGAGAAAATTCCGGATAATGCCGTCCAGTCGCGTCACCTCACCCTGACAAATCTTGATCGATTCCGTCAGCGAACCGGCTTCCTTCGACGACTGTAACTTCTTGAGCTTTCGCTCGATCAATTGGAGATGAATCGTCAGCGAATTCAACGGATTCCCCAACTCGTGCGCCACGCCTGCCGCCAACAATAACACGGAGGAAATCTTTTCGTTTTCAATCAACTCCTCCGTGGATTTTTTCTCTGTGGTGATGTCCGCGAGAATAATCGCGAAGCGCGGCTCACCTGTTTCCCCTTCGTGAAACGGCACCATGTACAACCGCACCACCCGCGCTTGGGGATACGTCAGCTCAAACTCGCGCGTCACGATCGGATTGCCGTTCTTTTTGGAACCCATCCCGCCTCCTTCCAACGAAGCGCGCAGTCCGGGGACCAGTCGCCACAAGGTCGCGGCCGAACCTGGCTCATCCTTAAAGCCGATCAGCCGCGCCGCCGCATCGTTGGCGTATTCAATTTCTCCGTCAGCGGTGATCACGAGCACGCCCTCTTGCAACGTGTTGAACACCGTTTCCAACATCGCGCGCTCGCGCGCCAGGCGTTGCACCAACGTTTGCAGCCCAGCCATGTCGAGCCGGTCGATGCGACCGATCACTTTGTCCAGTGAACTGTTTTTTTTGCCCGCCATTGGGTTACAGCAATACGCGCCCGCCCGGCTCAATCAAACAGTATCATCTGCCCCTCAAGATCACGCTGCTGAGCGTACAGCTTGCGGAGGAAACTATCGCGATGCGCCGAGCTTCGCCCGAGCCGCAAAATCGCCTCCCGATGTTCCTCCGTGCCGTAACCTTTGTGCTGCGCGAAACCATAACCGGGATGCACTTTATCCAGTTCATCCATCAGCCGATCACGGGTCACCTTGGCAATGATCGACGCCATCGCAATGCACAGCGAACGGCCATCGCCACTGACAATCCCTTGATGGGGATACGGAAAATTCCGCAGCGGCAATCCGTCGATGAGTATCTGACACGACACCGTCGGTTGAAACGCGGACTTCTCGGCCTCGCTCGCGAAAAGATCGGGCTCGGTCTTTTTCTCAAACGCCGTCGGCGGATAAATCCCCTCAAGCGCGCGGCGCATGGCCAGTTTGGTGGCGCCAAGCACGTTGACCGCCTCAACCTCGGCCACCGTGGCCACGCCGAAGTTCGCGTGAATCTGACCCTGCCCGACCAACTCCTCAAATTCAGTCCACAACTCCGTGCGCTCCTCCGCCGTGAGCTGTTTCGAGTCATTCACGCGGCCCGATTTCCCCACGGCCCAACGACCGTCAAGGAACTCCGGGGAAACCAACACCGCCGCGGCCACGACTGGACCAGCGAGCGCACCGCGCCCAGCCTCATCCACGCCGATCAGGCTGCTGTAGCCCGTGATCTGCTTAAGGTCGAATCCGCGAAGTTGGCGCCGTTTGGCCATGGGAAATTTGTAAGCACCGCAGACCGCCACGCAAGCTCGGCCATGCGCCCGGAAAACGTAATGATCCACACCCTTAGACGCGGAGGCCTGTGGCTGCCTCATTTATGCGGACCACCAACCTCAGCGTTTCCACTCCGTCCTTTCCTTCGGCACCGGCAGCGGCAATTCGTCCAGTTTCCCCGCCTCCGCCAGCACTTCGTAACAAGTCCGGAAATGCAGTTTTGCAAAATCGCCGAACGCCCGGGCCCCAAATTTTTCGATGATCAAAAACGCCTGGGCCTTAGCCGGTGCGCCCGCGCCTTTTTGAAGTTTATCCCCGAATTTCTGCGAGAGCGCATGCATGCAACGCACAAATTCCGCCCGCGCCACGATCGATGCCGCCGCGACGACCGGGTCCTCTTCGGCTTTGGTTCGCATCGCGAGATCGAATCGCTCAAGGCCTTTTCGCTTTAACTCACTTTGCACGAGTGGTTCCTTGGAAAATTGATCGAGCAGACCCCGCGGCACCCATTTCTTTTTCAACGCCTGATCCAGCGCGGTGGCGTGTTGCCAGGCCAGCAACCGGTTGAGGCTGGCCCGCGGTTTCGCCATCAGCTCGTTGTACTTGGTCATCCCACAATACGCTGTCTCCACCACCACCCCCGGCGTGGCGCGGATGAGCCCATCAAGCTTTAGGATTTGGGCGTCGACGATCGTTTTACTGTCGCGCACTCCCGCCTTGATCCAGGAGCGCACGGCTTCGCCATCGGCAATTACCGTCGCCGCCACCACGGGACCGAACAAATCCCCCTTGCCACTTTCATCAAGCCCCGCGTGCGGCTCGTACCAGTCGGCGTGCAATACTTCGTCGTAGCCGAGTTTCGGCGCACCGGTGACTTCGGCTTCGATCACGTTTTGCACAAAATCCTCCGTGTCCTTGCCAGCGACCACGACTTTGCCGCTGGTGTAGGCGGTGACATTTACCTTGGCCCCCTTGAACGCAAAGCGCGCATAGGGCACTTCTGCCGTCTCCCAGTTTTTCGCCGCGCAGGCGGCGCGCAGCTTCTCCATCTGCCCATCATCAAGCTTGATGGTGTAGGTGGTAATTTTTTTGGGTTCCTCGAAGTCGAAGTCCGACTGTTTTGCCATAGCCCAAGCTGGCCACAAAAAACGACAAAAACACACAAAAAAGTGGCGGATCCGCCGGGGGTCGGTCTTTTTAATTTCCCCGTGTCCCACTCCGCTCAACTTATTGCCCGACTACTGGAATTTCACCAAGCGTTGCACGGCTGGTATCAGATCCATCAGCGGAAACTGCCGTGGCGCGACGCGCCCTCGCTCTACAAAACAGTCGTATCGGAATTCATGCTGCAGCAAACGCAGGTGGCGACCGCGCTGCCGTACTTCACTCGCTGGCAACGCGAACTGCCGGATTTCGCAACGCTCGCGACCGCGTCCGAAGCCAAGGTGATGAAACTCTGGGAAGGGCTCGGCTACTATTCCCGCGCGCGCAACCTGCACAAACTCGCGCAAGCCATCGCCGACCGGCCGGTGCCACCGCGTTCACCGGCCGATTGGCAGGAGTTACCCGGCATCGGACCTTACACGGCGGCGGCGATCACGAGTATTTCGTTCGCCGAACCGGCCGCCTGTGTGGATGGCAACGTCGTCCGGATTTTGGCGCGCCTCGCCGGAGAGGAACGGCTTTTCCGCGACGGATCAGAAGCGGCGAAACATTTCACGCCGCTCGCCGATGCATTAATCATTGGCTCCGACCCGGGCACGCACAATCAGGCGATGATGGAGCTCGGAGCCACGGTCTGCTTTCGCCAAAAACCGCTGTGCCTGGTCTGTCCGGTCGCGGCTTTTTGTGCCGCGCGGAAAAAAGGCGAACCGGAAAAACTTCCGCGACTGAAACCCAAACAAATTGAAAAACGCAGCATTACGCGCGTCTGGTGCGAGCACCGCGGGCAACTCCTGCTCAAGCGCGGTCACGCCACCGCGAAACGACTGGCCGGATTGCACGAATTACCTGACGCCGCCGATTTGGGACTGCAGGAACTGGAAAAAAAATTACTGCTGGCTGTGAAACGCCGCGCGATCACGCGCTTCCAAATCACCGAATCAATTTATGCGGTGAAACCAACCGCAACCCTGGCAAAAATAATCTCTGCGACGAGTGCCCTCGAATGGGTGCCGCTGCGCAGTCTTGAATCGATCACGTTATCGGGGCCGCACAAACGCTGGATCAGCGAGATTTTATCCCGCGAGAAATAAAATCCGCTCAGCGGAAGAATTCTTCGCCCGCCTCAACCGTGAGTTCCGTTGCTTTCACCTCTTTTCCATTCTGAAGTTTCCTGGCCGATTTGGACATGATCGGTTGCGCTTCATCAGATGGTTTATCCGGTGAAACGTGCGACGTCTTGGCGAGAATTCCGGTTAAGGCGTTGAGTTGTTCAACCGCGACTTGGAGCTCAGTGGATTGGGCGGAAAGTTCGTGCGCGGCGCTGGCCGATTCCTCGGCGGTCGCGGCGTTGGCTTGAGTGACGGTGTCCATTTGCGTCATCGCCTTGGTGATCTGCCCGAGGCCTTGGGACTGCTCGCCCGACGCAGTGGCAATTTCGCCCACCAGGGAATCCATCTTGCGCACTTGATCCACGATATGAGTGAGCATCGCCGAAACCTCGAGGCTCGTGGTCGCGCCCTCGTTGCTCTTGACCAACGCAGCTTCGATTTTTCCCGCCGTCTCCTTGGATGCGGCAGCGGAGCGCTGGGCGAGAGCACGGACTTCTTCGGCGACAACCGCAAAACCCGCGCCGGCCTCGCCCGCGCGGGCGGCTTCGACGGCGGCGTTGAGCGCGAGGATGTTGGTCTGAAAAGCGATTTCATCGATCGTCTTGATGATCTTGGAAATTTCCGCACTGGACGTTTTGATGCCGTCCATTGCAGCGGTCATCCGTTGCATGCCGGTCACGCCATTCTCCACTGCAGTTCGGGTCACGCCGGCGATCTGTTTGGCATTTTGCGCCGCCTCGGCATTGCGCCGGGTCATGCTGGCCATCTCTTCCAGGGAAGCGCTGGTCTCTTCAATCGAAGCGGCCTGCTGACTGGCGCCGTCGGCGAGAATGTTGCTCGTCGAAGTGAAGCCACTGGCTTTGCTAAACATATCACTCGCGACCGAGTAAAGCGTGCCGGAGACGTTGCCGAGATTCCGGCTGATGCGGAAATTGAGCCATTGCACCAGGAGCACCGAGACCAGCGCCAAGGCGGC
>JANYFP010000102.1 GCA_025362555.1 Verrucomicrobiota bacterium | reverse complement strand
ATGCCAATCAGGTCCGCATACCGGTCCTTCAATCCACCGGCGAATACGATGCTCCAGTCAACATCAACGAGTCGAAAAAATTTGCCTCAATTTTGGAGAGCAACCACATCCCCGTCGAATCGATGTCGTTTTTCAATGAATTTGATGGAGTCTACCACCTCGACCATAAAATCGAGCTCTACTCTCACATCGAAGCCTTCCTTGCAAAACATCTGGCTCCGGGAAACCAAACCGCCAAGACGCCTTGACCTGATTGAGCCGCAGGCTGCGAGGACCGAAAAAAAACAAAATCCGAAGCAGATCTAAATTCCGCGCGCTCCCGGATAATCGCTCGCCGCGGGCCGCTCCAATCACCTAAGCTCCACTTTCGTGATGCATCGCTCGCCCCCAAGTGATGAAAAAATATTTGCCGACGCTCTGGCCCTCCCGGCCCGGGATCGCCCGCACTTCCTCGCCACCGCTTGCGCGGGCGACAATGCTCTGCGCCAGGAAATCGAGTCCCTGCTGGACGCCAGCGCGGCCGCAGATGGATTTCTGGAAACTCCGCCGCTCGGCGTCCCGCCTGGCGCAGAGCAAAATTTTTCCGAATCATCCACCGTCCCGGAAATCACGGATCAACAAATTGGTCGCTACAAACTCCTGAAAAAAATTGGCGAAGGCGGATGCGGCGGAGTTTATCTCGCCGAACAACAGGAGCCGGTGCGTCGTCAAGTCGCGCTTAAAGTCATCAAGCTGGGCATGGACACCGCCGCGGTCATCGCACGTTTCGAAGCCGAGCGTCAGGCGCTCGCCTTGATGGATCACCCTCACATCGCCCGCGTGTTAGACGCCGGTTCCACTGAAACCGGTCGCCCCTATTTTGTCATGGAGCTGGTGCACGGAATCAAAATCACCGATTACTGCGACCAACACCGCGACTCCATCCCCCACCGGCTGAAACTATTCAATTTAGTGTGCTTAGCCGTGCAGCACGCGCACGAAAAAGGAGTCATTCACCGCGACCTCAAACCCTCGAACATTTTGGTCAATCGCGCGGATGGTCCCGGCGAACTCGGCCATCCAAAGATCATCGACTTCGGCATCGCCAAAGCGACGCAAGGCCGGCTCACCGACCGCACCCTCGTCACGGTGATCGAACAATTCATCGGCACCCCCGGCTACATGAGTCCGGAACAGGCGGAAATGAGCGGCCGCGAAATCGATCCGCGCACGGACATCTATTCGCTGGGCGTCCTCCTCTACGAATTGCTCACGGGCAAGCAGCCGTTCGATCCCCAAACATTGCGCGACGCCGGCCTTGACGAGATTCGTCGCATGATTCGGGAGGTGGACCCACCCAAACCCTCCGCCCGTTTCGCGACACTCGCGCTGACCGAGCGCACCGCGTTAGCGCGACTGCGAGGAACTGAGCCAGCCAAACTTTCCGATGCACTCCGCGGCGATCTCGATTGGATCGTCATGAAAGCGTTGGATAAAAACCGCACGCAACGTTACGAAACCGCCAGCGCACTGGCCGCCGACATTCGGCGTCACCTGCACCACGAGCCGGTGATCGCCCGTCCGCGCAGCACCGCCTACCGCCTGCAAAAATTAATCCGCCGCAATCGACCCGCTTTTGTCACGGCCACCTTCACGGCCTTGCTGATCGGCGGACTGGGACTGGCCATGTGGTCTTTCACTCAGGAAAAGGCCGCGCGCGCCCAAGCCGAAGGAGCACGTCTCAAGGAAGCCCAACAACGCGCTCTCGCCGAAGCCAGTGAGGAAAAAGCGAAAGCCGCCGCGTTGAAGAGCGAGCAAGCCTTCAAATTTATCGCCGGCATGTTGAAAGGCGTCGAACCAAGTATGGGGGCGGGGCTCGATACGGCGTTGCTGCGCAAAATTATGGACAAGACAGTCGGTCGGTTGGACACCGCGCTACGGAATCAACCCGAAGCAGAATCCAATCTGCGTTTTATTTTGAGCACGATTTATCTGGATCTCGGCGAGTACACCAAAGCCGAATTCCTCGCTCGCGCCGCCTTGGCTGACGCCGAAAAACTCTTTGGTCCGCAACACGAAAACGTCGCGGGAACCTTGGTTTTACTCGGGCAAATCCAGCAGTTACAGGGTCACGGCACCGAGAGCGAGCCACTCATCCGTGAAGCACTCGCGATCGCGCGCAAAATCCCCGGAGCACAAAAGGAAAATCTCACCAGTGCCCTGATCGCCCTCAGCAATTCACTCCTCGGCCAGGGCAGATTGCCTGAGGCCGAGACTTATTGCCGCGAAGCACTGTCGTTGGTGACGCAAAATCCCGACATCGAATTTATTCCGGTGGACTTGGTGCAAATGACTCTGGCCGCTATCCTCCAAAAGCAGGGCCGTCTCACCGAAGCCGCGCCGATTTTCGACGAAGCACTAGCCGCGCAATTAAATCGGAATCGGCTCGGCCAAGACCACCCGATGGTGATCTTTGCCCGATTGGGATTATCCCAACTCCTGATGATGCAGAGCAAGCTGCCGGAGGCCGAAGCCCAATTTCGCGAGAGCCTTGCCACCCTCCGAAAATCCCGCCGTCATGAATACCCTGCGGTTGTGATGGTCCTCTTCAATCTCGCTTACATCGCCCATCAAAGCGGCCAGCTTCCCGAAGCCGAAATCCAATATCGCGAAGTACTCACTCTGCAGCAAAAAGTCTTCGGCCCCGAACATCCCGCCACGCAACAAACTGTGGCGTTGCTCGCTCAGGTCATCGCGCAAAAAGGCCGGGCCCCGTAATCGCCTCCTCTCCGACAAAAATCGGGCTTCGTTCGCGCACTCGCGCCTGATACAGCTGTTCGCGTGGAAGAAATCACCGTCATCTTGAATGACATTGAGCAAGGCGATGCTCAAGCAGCCGAACGGCTGCTGCCGCTGGTCTATGGTGAATTAAGAAAACTCGCCGCCGCCAAAATGGCGCGGGAAACCGCCGGCCAAACTTTGCAACCCACCGCACTGGTCCATGAAGCGTGGCTCCGGTTGGGCGGCGAAGCGCAACCCGATTGGAAAAATCGCGCGCATTTCTTTGCGTCGGCGGCTGAGGCCATGCGGCGAATTCTAATCGAACGCGCGCGCCGTAATCTGACTCAGCGCCACGGCGGCGGCTACCAGCGCGTCGAGTTCAACGACGCCCTCCAGGCCATCGCCACCCCCGGGAGTGACGATGAATTGCTCGCCGTCAATGATGCCTTGGACCGCCTCGCGAGCATCGACGAGCGTAAAGCCGAACTCGTGAAACTCCGCTACTTTGTCGGTCTGACGATTGAGCAAGCGGCGACCGCCCTGGGGATCGCCGTGCCGACGGCCAAACGGGATTGGACCTACGCCCGCGCTTGGCTCTTCAAGGCGATCAAGCAGAGCCGGCAGCTGTAGTTTGTCCTCCTCCCGGGCCACTTAAAACAGACCCAACTGGCGGATTTTGTGGGCGGGGTGCCCTCACCGAACCAAACCGCGACCAGCTCCGAGGTATTGCGTCCCTTGAAAATAAATGAGCCACTTCAACGCAATAAATCGCTTTGAGGTGAGCCCCTAAAATTTCGCGAATCCCAATCTGCCCGCTCCCGCGCAATCGCAGCGTTGCCCAGTCCCATTTCAGTTCATCACCCTCCCCTAATATGAGCCCTAGCTACCCACCCCCTGCCCGCAGAATCGCCCTCGCCCTTATTCTCAGCGCGATTCTTTCCCCGCTCCACGCCACCGAAAAACTCGATCTCAATCGCGACACTCCGGTGCCCGCCACCGAACAAATTCCTCTGCAGGATTTTTTCCGCCCCGCTCGGCTGCAAGAACCAAAACTAAATCCCTCCGGCACGCATATCGCCGCTTTGGTCACCGCCGAAACGGACCGGCGTCAACTGCTGATCGTCGACCTCAAGACGAACAAAATCGAAGGCTTCGACGCCACTGGCGACAACGACATTTACCAGGTAACCTGGCTCAACGACCAGCGCCTCGTCTTCGGCATTGCCGCCGGAAAGTGGGCCGGACTGGGTTTGTTTGCCGCTGAGGTGGGTGACCTGCGCGCCGCTTACCCCCTGCTCCAATACGTCGGCTCCAGCATGATCGCCGTCCCGCCGCAAAAACGTACCCGTCCCTTGGTCTCGATTAGTCGGGGGAGCCTGAATGCGGGCGAGGGCTTCGGCATCATCGCCACCATCAATACCGATATCAAAATTGGAAACATCGGAAATCTAGTCGCCGCAGCCAGCGGGGAAGCCAAAAACAACGCGTTGGCTGGCGCGGAAAAAAATAACGACCGCCATATCGCAAGCAGCGTCAAAGGACCAAAGGGAGAATTCGATATTGGCGTCATGGCGGACAAAGAAGGACAATTGGAATACGCCTTCACTCAAAACCAAGGACTTGGCACCATGCACCGGCTCGTCGGCGAAGGCTGGGAAACCTGTCCTGTCGATTTGGAGGAAATCGATGTGCTCGGCTGCGGCAATGAACGCGGCCAGGTCGCAGTGATTGGTCCCCGCCAGGACGGCAAACCCCGCGCCTTGCAATTCATGGACGGTGCCACCGGCAAATTGGGCGATGTCCTGATCCAGGACAACGCCTACGATTTCAACGGCTGGCTGTATCGCGACCCGGTGTCGCACAACATCGTCGGCGCCATGTACGAGCGAAACGGGCCGAAAACCGTCTGGTTTAACGAGGATTACCGCGCGCTGCAAAAAGTCATTGATGGTTTCTTCCCCGGCCTGATCGCGCGCATTATCGGCAACGACGAACGCGGAAAACTATTTCTCATCGCCACCTATTCCGATCGGCAACCGGTGACTTACAATTGGGTCGACCTCGAAAAACACTCCGTCGGACTCATCAAAAAATCTGCGCCTTGGATCGATCCGACACGGATGCAGCCCATGAACGTGATGAAATTCAAGACCCGTGATGGCCGCCAACTCGACGCCTACGTCACGCTGCCCGCGGGTGCGACGAAGAAAAATCCACCCCCTTTGGTGGTTCTCTCTCACGGCGGACCCTGGGCCCGGGACCACTGGGGCTTTAATGGCGAAGTGCAGTTCCTCGCGAGCCGGGGCTACGCGGTGCTCCAAACCAATTACCGCGGTTCACCCGGCTACGGGTGGATGTTCCCCAAAGATGACGAATGGGAATTCCGCAAGATGCACGACGACGTCACCGATGCCACAAAAGCGTTGATCGCCTCCGGAGCCGTCGATGCCACCCGCGTTGGCATCATGGGCGGATCATTCGGCGGCTATCTCGCCCTCGCCGGAGTCGTGAATGAGCCTTCGCTCTACCGTTGCGCCGTGACCATTTCCGGGGTGTTTGATTGGGAGCAACTCATCAACGAAAACAAATTCGATAAGTTTTCCAGTCCCCAATACAGTCGTCTGGTGCTCAAGCTTGGCGATCCAAAAAAGGACAAGGAAAAATTCGATGCCATCGCTCCCGTCCGCCACCTGGATCGAGTTCACGTGCCAGTCTTCGTTTCCCACGGTGGGGACGATCCAGTGGCTGACATCGGCCAATCCAAACGCCTGATCTCCGAGCTGGAAAAAAACAATGTGCCCCACGAAACCATGATCGTCGGCAGCGAAGGCCACGGGATGCACCACATCGACAATCAGGTGGAACTCTACACCCGTATCGAAGCATTCTTGGCCAAGAATCTAAAGCCATAGGCGTTCATCGGCCGCCGCCGAATGCCATAGTCCGCGCCCGGATCGCACCAGAATGCTGGTGCGATCCGGGCGCTTCCATTTTAATATCAAACGTCCCATGCTTTTCACCGAGTTGCGATGCACGCTAAGCCGGAAGAATTCAGTTGAGAGTCCGGTGCTGAGGGCTGAGAGCCCAATCTTCGCAGTAAATGAACGCGACTCAAAGTTCGACCGCTTCGGTCACCGTTTGGTTTTACTCTCAACACTCGACTCTCAGCTCTCAACTGAATGGCTACGGCTAAGGCATCATACCACTGGCTATTGAACGTTAGACTTTAGGTAGGGGCCGTTGCCCTCAACG
>JANYFP010000085.1 GCA_025362555.1 Verrucomicrobiota bacterium | reverse complement strand
CACATCCGCCGAAGCAAAATGACGCGAGTAAGATTACGAGGGTTCCGGGATTTTTCATGCGCGGGGCGGATCGTCGGGCGAATTGACTGTCGGCTCGCGCCGGAGATGACGAATCCCGTTCACTTGGAAGACTAAAAAAGGGGTCTGGCTTTGTGGTGTGTGGTTGAGGCTTCCGCTGTCCGTCAATTCGGGGCAACCTCAGGTTGTAAGTGTCAGAATTTCGTCTCAAAGCCGATCGTTCCACCCATACCGGCTTACGTCAGATTTTCCATTGCCACGAAAACTCCATCGATGAACGTCATCGCCATCATGATATCAGCGCTTCGATTGGTTTCCCGGAATTTATTTGCATGGACAGCCTGTGCAATCGCGGTCGCGGCACTTCTTGGCACTCCCGGACAAGCGGCAACGCCAACTATCCAAACCCCGGAGCTTTCGCCTGAGGAACTTCTGGCTGAACAATCTCTTTTTGAGCAACAGATGAAACACTATCCCGTTTTAATGAAGGAGGTTACTTTGCCCTCGGGTTATGCTCCATCAATTGTGCTGAAACTGGTGGCTCCCGAATATCCCGCGGCCATGGCGAAAGCGAATAAGAAAGGCCAAGTCTGGTTCGAACTGTTTGTTGAGTCCAATGGGAAGGTACGCGATGTCCGCATTCTCAAGTCTACTGATCAGGCGTTCGATTCCGTTTCCATTGAAGCCCTCAAAAAATCCAGGTTTAAACCCGCACTCTTTCAAGGAAAATCCGTACGGAGTCATGCCCTCAAAAACACGATCGAGTTTAGCCTAGATTAGGCAGAAGAGCCGAAAATGGGGCAGCTTGAGATTATTTTCAACCTGACTCTTCCCGAATTCAGGGGCAGTCCGAATGGGTCATGCTGTATCTTTTACCTTTTTTTGGTTTGGAGCATCCGCGACGAGAAATAAAGGGGACAAACCCGAGGATTCTAAAAGGGCAACCTCAGGTTGGACCCTTTCTGATTTTTTTGGGCAGTTGTGATTTTCTTTCGGAATTCTCTAGGGCTTCCGCTCGTTGCCCCAGAGCGTCGGACTATTGCCATTTTGCTTTCGCCAGGCATCGCGCCAAAGATGGATGTCGGACGGAGTGATCCCGGGCATCGGCTTGCGTTCGGTTTTGGTGAAGGAACGTGGCAACGGGCCGGCACTGTCCTGATACCAGTAGGCAACAGATGCGAGATCGAGCGTGAGATTGTTATTGTGGCCGTGCTCGATGGTGAAGCGACACGATTTCTCGAAGTGCACGGGATCGGTAATATGGAAGCGATACGCGTGCGTGCGACCAATCCAGCCGGTGCCGTTCCAGCCAGTGCCACCGCCCACCCGGGCGTAACCGAAGTACGGATGCTGAAAGAGCTCATTCGGTGACCACGAAGTGTTGAAGTAATCTTCGGTGCCCGTGCCGTTCAAAGAGGGGAGTGACTCGCCGTCGATAAATACCATCTCATCGCCTTCGCCGTACCACATTGTCGACGGACAGTTGACGTAATAATTTACCCCGACGAACTGGCCGCGGCCTTTGATGTCGGCGAAAACATAATTCCCCTTCCCGTCAGGATTGTTCCCTTGCTTGCCTAGGAGGGACCACTCGTTCTCGCCGTCGGGCAGGGCGGGGGTAATCTCGTGGTTGTACCAAGCGTGAAAGCGGCCGAGGTCCGGCGGGAGGGCGGACATTTCCTCGTAGTCGATATTGAAGTAAAGGGCGTCGATCTTCTGGCCGCTTTGGTTTTCGATCTCAATCCGCGCCCCGGTGGCGAAGGGCATGGAGAAATAGCTGACGTAGGATTTGCCCCAGCCCGGTGTCACGGCGAGAGGCGCGCTGACAAAATTGTAGGCCTCGCCCCAACCGTTGCCGAAAAACGGACCGATCGGCGCCTCGACCGAGGGGAATGTATTTCCGTCCCAATATATCCGGATGATTACGTCGTTGCGATTCAGCTTCTCCGCTTCCGGCGCGAGGGTGATCCAGATATGTTTGATGATGCCGATGCCGTGCACGTCCATGATGTTCACTTTGGCACCATCGGGCACGCCAGAAACGTTGTCGCTGTTGCCGCCGGTGCGATCATAGCTGCTAACACGCCGGGATTTCACTCCGGAGCGGATCCTGGCCAGTCCGGCAAGTTCACCGGACGAATCTTGCGCGGCCAACGTCGCGGCGAATAGGAGCGCTAGAAAACCCATAATGAACGTTCCGATTTTCATTGGCCTAAGCTGAATAGATTTGGGGGCACTGGCCAGAACAATTGCCACCCAGCTCAATGGGTGGCATCAAGCGGATACCCGCTCAGGCTAGCGAAGCCATGTTGATCACGAAGAGGAATCAAAAAGGGGTCAGGTTGTATTTTTTCAATTGCGGGAAAAGCCCCGCCCGCCTCCTTTGATTCGCTCCTCGCTCGAGACTCAGCGGGCCGGTCACTTACGTTTCAATCCGAAATCGGGATGACGATGATAATGTCTGACGACCAAAATGCGCACGGTGTCTCCGGAAACTCGGAATAGAAAATGGTACGGAAAACGATCGAGATTTGCTCGGCGCAGATCGCCAATCACCGCGTGAAATCGACCCGGATTTTCGCAGACCAAGGCAACGTAAGCCAAGAACTCGTCGAAGAAAGCATCACCCAATCCAGGACCACCGACGTCATCGTAATAAGCCAATACCGCAGAGACGTCGCGCTGGACGCCCGCCCCGGTGATAAATCAAATTCATCTTTTTCGAGCAGCAGCAATCGCAGCCTGAAATTGTTTGTCGGAAAGGCCTGAGGTGGGATTCGCGTCCAATTCGGCATCGCGTTGCCTGGCTTCGGCGACACCGCCAT
>JANYFP010000081.1 GCA_025362555.1 Verrucomicrobiota bacterium | reverse complement strand
ATGCTTTAACTTTATGTTTGGTATCTTGCATCGAGGACTCTCACCTTTTCAGTTCACGCCCCTGCCGGGCACACTCCAGCCACCACAGACAACGACCGGGAGCTCCGCTCCCAGTCGTGTCTGAGTTCAATCGTTCACCAGAAAATGAAGCCGACCATCGAGAGTCTTGAGGGCACTGTCTGGCCGGAGCCTGAGTTTGATTCCTCACTCGTCCTGACGGCGCACGCTCTGAGAAAGAAGCCGCTCGATGATCTTACCCAGAATGACCTGCGGATTGCGTTTAGTGAGAATGTCGGGGCCGATTTCCTGAAGGATCGAGTCCTTGCGGTGCTTCAGGTAGAGCCGGCGATTGATGCGACCTACTACGAAGGTGACCTTCTCCTGTCGGTTATGCGCTCACGGCAGTTCCGTGCCGACGAAGGTTTCAGAAAGAAGATTGCAGCATTGGCAGACGTGGCGTTGCCTAAGATTTCAGATGCGCAGACCCGTGATGAAATCCAGATTCTCCAGAGGGTGAACCAGTCAGCCACAGCGCAACGCCCTTGATCTCACCTAAATCGCCGATCATGCTTCCGCTCCACGTGGCCCAGTTATTCAAAAAAGACGGCTCGCCCGCCCGGCGGGCGTGGCTGATCTGAGGCGTTGATCTAGCTGCGTGCAGGCAAGAGGAAAAATAAAAAACTTGTCCGCGGCGTGGGAGCGGCGGTTTTAAGATCCGACTGGAGAGGGCGGCAACAGACAGGGACCGGGCACGATACTGGAGGAAACGCGTGCGTTGGTTAAGCGTCTAGCAAAAAAAGAGATGAAGATCACCGAGCTGACGATTGATCGATATGGCGAGGTGTTAGCTTTGATGCAGCGCACGCCCGGCATCGTCGTCCGAGAGGCGGATTCGCCCGCAGCGGTAAAGCGCTACCTGGAGCGAAACCAAGCACTCAGTTTCATCGCGGAAGAAGAGGGTCACGTTGTCGGCTGTGCGATGTCTGGTCACGATGGGCGACGCGGCTATCTCCAGCATGTCGTCGTTGATCCCGCGTTCCGTGCCCAGGGAATTGCGCAGATTCTGGTCGCACGGTGCCTCGAAGGCCTTGCGGCTTGCGACATCGAGAAGGCGCACCTCGATGTTCTCATCACGAATGCCGAAGCTCTTGGCTATTGGAAGCGCCGCGGTTGGACCCGCCGCGATGACATTGTTCGCTTCTCTTTCACCCGTTCAAAAAAGCAAAATGCCTAACCTGCTGCCAGAGCCCACGCGGATGCTTGGCACCTATCCTCGTGATTTGCGATCGCTCCCTCGTGATAAATTGAGAACCACGGGTGCCAGTTTTGTCTGGCCGTGCGTCAGGTGTCCGCGAAGAAATCGGGGTTGGCCTCCTCACGTGGGCTGGGGTTACCGACCAGTTGATCGGCCTCATTCTGTGATTGAGCGGTGGGGGCGATCTCGGCAGAATGCCGGCTGATTGGCTTTGATTGCTGCGCAGGCTTGCGCCGATCCGGTGTGGGTTGGGTGGCGGCAGAATTTGCGGCGGTTCCTCCGACTAGTTTCTGCAGGCTGCTGACGGCATCTTTTAGCGTGAGGGATTGGGCATTGAGTTTTTCGGCGGCGGCGGCGGTTTCCTCGGCGCTGGCGGCATTTCTCTGGGTGACCTGGTCCATTTGTGAGACTGCGGTGGTCAACTGGCCGATACCTTGGTTTTGCTCGGAGGAGGCGGTGGCGATTTCAGCCACGAGTGAATCGAGTTGGAGCACGCCTTTTTGAATTTCATCGAAACTTTTGGCGACCGCTGCGCTGAGTTGCGCTCCTAGTTTGCTCTTGGCGACTGAGTCATCAATTTTGACGGCGGTTTCTTTGGCGGCACCGGCGCAGCGTTGGGCGAGTGCGCGGACTTCCTCCGCGACGACGGCGAACCCGGCGCCGGCTTCGCCCGCGCGAGCCGCTTCGACTGCGGCGTTGAGAGCCAGAATATTGGTTTGAAAGGCAATTTCGTCGATGGTCTTAAGGATCTTCGCAATGTCCGCGCTGGCGGCAGTAATGGCCTGCATTGCGGTTTGCATGGAGAGCATTTGCGCGGCACCGGAGTCCGCAGCGGTGCGGGTCTGGCCCGCAGCCTGTTTGGCCAACTGTGCGCTTTCGGCATTTCGTTTGGTCATGCTCGACATCTCTTCAAGTGAGGCGCTCGTTTCCTCGAGTGACGCCGCCTGTTCGCTCGCCCCATCTGCGAGGGATTGGCTGGACGAGGAAACGTGATGGGAGGCCTCCGCCACCTGGTTGGCGCCGTCGCGGAGAGTATCGGTCAGTTGCCGTAGAGCCCGATTGAGGCCCAGCGTGATCATAATCGCGAAGAACAGTCCAAGGGCGATAGCCGCGGTTGTCGTGATGCTGATAACCGTGTTGGTCAGTTTTAGGGTCCTTCTGCTTTCTGCTCCGGCCGCGAGGCCATAGTTTGCATTGGCAGTGAACAAGTCATCGCAGCTTTTTTGAAAAGCCGCATAGGCGGGGCGCAGCAAGGTGCGATTGGCTTCCTGTGCTTCCTCCGTTTTTCCGTTGCGGCTGAGTTCAAGAATCGGCTCTCGGGCGCTGATGTATGCCTCCCGTGCCACTTTCATTTTATCAAATTCATCGCGATCAGACGCCCGGATAATCGTTTTTTCGTATTCGTCTAAAAGTGTTTTGTTTTCCTTTTTAAGAGCGGTGATTCGATCCTCAAACGCGGTTTTTTCTTCGGGCGTTCGGGCCGTCAGGTGGCGCAGGAGTGCGAGCTGAATCTCACTGGCGAGGCCTTTAATTTTCGCGCTGGTTGTGACCCCCGGGAGGGCATCATCGAGGATTTCTTTCTCGTGGGCTTTGACCTGTTGCAGCAGGTAAAGGGAAGTGGCGGCGACTCCGGTGAAGAGGAGGAGGACGACGGTGAATCCGAGAATGACTCGTTTTCCAATAGTGAGATTTTGCATGGGGCGGTTTTTATGCGACGTCGTATGATCTCGACTTCGTTACGAAAGAGAGGCGCTCCAGACATCAACGGCACATTCTGAAAACAGTTTAGGACGCAGCGTGTCATTTCACTGATGCTGGGCAGTGTATATTTGAGCGCGAGCGACCCTGGGTGTGGCCTGGTTTTTTTTGCCGCAGGGCTACTTATGCCAAACGTCCAATGCTTTTACACCAAGGTCGCAAAGCACGCTAAGGAATCACTCTTCGCAGGATCGAGGCTTCGCGGTCTTGGCGACCTTGGTGTAAATGCAGAAGCTTGAGACGATTGGTATTAGGCGAATGAAATGGCTGTTCTGATCAGGCCTGCCTCGGTGAAATTGTTGGACTCCCTTTTACGCACTCTTTGGAGTTCATTTTTTGGTCGAAGATTCGGAGGTCTGCGTCTAACCAGGTCGTAGCCCATTGAGAAGTTTGCTCGCTTGCTCTGCCGATCAAGGGTCGCTCAATTTTCTGGGGGCGAGTTCTCCGCTTTCAAAAGGGTCGCCCGCGAAGAGAAATCATGTCCGGTTGTCCCTCTGCTTTCCCGCGAAACTTTAACCATTATCGCGCACGAGGCATTATCTCATCCGGCTGAATGGAAGCCCTGACGAGCATGGAAGAGCGATGAATCAGGCGGCTTCGGCGGCCTCCGGGCTGTTGGAGCGGTTGCTCACGTTATTGCCGTCATTGGCTTTCAGCTGCCAAAACATCAGGGACGATAGGATGGTGACGGTTCCAAGAACCAGATAGGAATGGTGCAGCGCGTGAACGAAATTGAAGGTGTCGGTTTGCGGAATGTGTCCGATGAATTGCGCGGCGATCAGAGAGGCAAAGGCCACGCCGAAACTGAGGGCCATCATTTGCGCCGTGCTCGCGATACTGCTGGCCATACTGGCGTCGCGATCGCTGACATCGGCGTAAACCAGTGAGTTCATACTGGTGAACTGGAGCGCCGAGAAGAAACCCTGCGTGAAACTCAGGCCGAGGATGCACCAGAGGGGAGTGCCAGGTCCGATCAGGGAGAAAAATAAAATGGTCGCGCCGAAAAAAACGGTATTTGTGATCAGTACCTGGCGGTGGCCGAAGCGCGCGAGGATTGATTTGCTCATCATCTTCATGGTGATGGCGGCGACCGCTTGCGGCATGGTCAGCAAACCCGCCTGCCACGCGGGAAATCCCATGCCGATCTGGTAAAGGAGCGGCAATAAAAACGGCATTCCGCCGATGCCCAGTCGCGTGATGATGCCGCCAAGGACCGCGACGTTGAATGTTCGGGTGTCAAAGAGAGTGAGGCGCATCACGGGGTTCGGCACCCGCCGGCCATGCCAATAATAGCCGCCGAGTAAAGCGAGGGACACGATGAGCAGGGCGAAAATAGGCCCGGGAGGCAGGCGGTGCTCGCCAAAAATTTCCAATACATAAGAGAGCAGGGCGATACCGCTGCCGAAGAGCAAAAATCCCAAGCGATCGAGTGGAGCGACGGCGGCGTCACGATAGTCCGGCATATATTTTCTGATGAGCCAGAGCCCGATCATTCCGATCGGAAGATTGACGAAAAATATCGTGCGCCAAGGCAGCCAGTGGACGATGAGGCCACCCACGAATGGTCCCAACAAAGGGCCGATGAGCGCGGGAATGACTACGAAGTTCATGGCTGCCAGCATTTCCGAACGAGGAAACGTACGCACGAGGGCCAGTCGGCCAACGGGCGTCATCATCGCGCCGCCGATGCCCTGGATGACGCGCGCCCCGACCAACATCGGGCTGTTCTGGGCCATCCCACAGCAGAGTGAACCGACCGTGAAGAGAGCGACCGCCCAGGTGAAAACCCGCTTGGTGCCATAACGGTCCGCCATCCAACCACTGATGGGAATAAATACCGCGAGGCAGAGTGTGTAGCTGGTCAACACTCCCTTTAAGCTGAGTGGGGTGACCTGTAAGTTTGCCGCCATGGTCGGCACGGCTGTATTTACGATCGTGGCGTCGAGATTCTCCATGAAGAGTGCGACGGCCACCAACCACGGCATGAACCGTTTTGTCTGACTGGTTTGACTTAACGCGTTCGCCTCGGGCATTGCTTTCTTATAGCCAATTCGGTCGGCGCAGCAAGTGGTCGGCCGATGCTATTTTTTGCGCATTAATTCAAGCGGTGCATTAGGCAGGGTCTGCGAAATAAATCGTGAGGTAGCGGCAGGCCTTTTTGTCGGGCGACGGCCCCGACAAAGGCCGGGTTTGCTCCCGCAAACAACGGTACGTGCCTCCGGGCTGCGGAGTGCGAGCAAGTGGTGGAGGTCGCATCTGC
>JANYFP010000524.1 GCA_025362555.1 Verrucomicrobiota bacterium | reverse complement strand
ACGCCGACAAAATTCTTCGGCACTTCGCCACCGTATTGGTGCCCGAAAATATCGCGCTCGCCCTTGACCTCCGCGCTGGGTGAGGCGGCCCGCAGCGTGGCGAACGACAAAAAGCTTTCCTTGCCGTCCTCCCACCGAATGGCGACTTCCGAACCGATAATCTGAATGTCCGTGGGTGATTGCATGACTGCAGTAACGAGCAAACCGCTGACGAAGTGAAGCCCCGAAAATCCGCCGCTGATGTATGCGGGTTTTCGTTCGCTGTAAGGCTGGCGCTCTTGTCGGGTCGTAGCATGGCGAAGACCGAGGCGAGGTGCCTCCGCGTTAGAAAGGAATCGCGCGCGCAAGAAAGGAATTTAACGCGGAGGGGCGCGGAGGACGCGGAGACCGGACCGAGCGGCGAACCTTGCCATTGAGGTGTAACAGGAAATGACGATTTCTTGATGAAGTTCACTAAAGAGATTTTCGTTTCCTCGGTACTTCCGGTGGGTAAACGCGAAAACAGATCCAAGGCGCCGGCGGGTTTGACCGCTAATTGGCTTCATCAATGGATGAAGCCTTGAAAGAGCGACTGCGACTCATCGTCTCCACCATTGGGTCTCGGGGGCCTGCTAATCGCAGGCAGGGCCACTTCAGTCTGCGATTGGCGGACTCCCCGGATCTCACCCCGGAGACGATGAGTCGAAGGGGTCTTCTAAAGTCTCGTCCATTGGCGAAACTCATTAGCGGTAAACCTGTCTCGACTGATCTGAGTTCGTTTGGGTTCCTCTCCGCGCCTAAATCCAACGCAAACAGCGAGGAACCAGATTTTCACTTTCGAGTTTCCCTTCGCCCCTCCGCGAGCTCCGCGTTTAATCACGCTTTGTATCGCTGCTTGAAATGTACAATCGTTATGACGTGTAACTGCCCTTCGTCGTATTCATAGATAATGCGGTAGGGCGGTTCATGGATTTCCTTTAGCCGTAACTCAGGAAATTCATGCACCCGGTGACCTCGGCTGGGCGATAAGGCGGACTTTTCCATCGTTCGATGATTCGAGTGACCATCTGGTCCGCGTAGAACTCAGAATCCTGCGCAATGAACCGTCGGATGGCGCGAAGTGATTTCCTGGCCTCCGCCGATCACAGGATATTCACGACCGAGTGAATTCTTTTCGAATCGAGGTGTGTGAATGAATCCGGTTCGAATTCAAATCAGCGAGGCCGGCGTCAATTTTTTGACGCACGTAAATGCGATACATCAAATCATCCCAGGAGGAAGTGGCTGGGAGACCACACACAAGTTTAATGGCCTCTTTTTTAAAACTCCGTCGTTTCGCAGTTACGGTGGACATGGGTTAAATTTGGCCGGCTTCGGTCTGATGGCAAGGAGCGCTTTTGATTCCTGAGCAGCTGCATTCCCCCGGCTTCGCTCACGCATGCCGTCGATACGCGCCCGGACTCAAATTATACTGCCGGCGAAACGCTTTGCAGAGGTGATTGGCGTCGGCGAAACCCACGGCCGCCGCGATTTCTTTCAACGGCGCTTCCGTCTTGCGCAATTGTTTCCGAGCTTCTGCGAGTCTCACCTCCAACACATACGCCGCCGGTGCGAGTCCGGTCGCAGCCTTGAACCGATGGCAATAATGGCTTCGCGACAACCCGGCTTGCCTGGCGATTTCCTCGATGCCGAAGGACCTCGCCAGATTGGTCAGAGTAAAATCCCTCAGCGTATCAAGCAGCGCTTTCTTCGGTGCTTGCGGATAGGACGCGTGATGGAGATGGCGCTCAAAGCTGAGCATCCACTCGAACAACGCGTTTTCTTCTTCGAAGGCGTCTTCAAATCGTTGCCGGCAGATCCGCTCAAACAACGACAAGCTTTGCGTCTGAAAATCAGTGCCCGGCTTCAAATCGAAAACGGGTGGGTGGCGCTTCGCCATCGCGATGATCCGCTGCACCACATACGGATGGCTGAAATGAAACCAAAAAAAAGTCCATTCGGGGCTGTCCTCTGGCAGGAAGTAGACGTGACGTGAGGGCAGTACGGCGAAAAATGCCTGGCCGACTCCGACGTCCCATTGGCGCCCGTTGCGCTCGAACTTGCCTCGGCCAGCAAGTGTGGCCTGGAAAGTAATGCGGGGGAATTCCGCGCGCTCGCCCCGACGCAGACCATGCCAGCGGTATTCCGCCGGTATCGTGCGGGTCTCGCATCCTGCGGTCACGAGGTGTCCGCCCAAATGCCGGAATCCATCGTCCTTTCTGGTGGCATAGGCCCGTTCGAACACGGTCTTCAGGGTGTGCGAGGTGTAATTCACAAACCGACTATTGATCGGCAAACCTAACCATTGTCGATATTTCTGCATTCACGTATTCTCTCTTTTTCGCCGAGTATTCCACGCACAGTCCGACCATTGGCATCCGGTCATTTCGCTTTATGCCGGTGTGAAGACTTCGTCACTTTATTATCCTAAAATGTATCATCACTCGCTATCGTGTCTGACTCTACCTGTGGGCGGGGTGCCCTCACCCCGCG
>JANYFP010000506.1 GCA_025362555.1 Verrucomicrobiota bacterium | reverse complement strand
GTGCGAACTTTGAGGTATTGATCCCGTTTCTCTAAAATGACTACTGGGAGAATCTGCTTTCCCATACCCATAAAGTCCCCGAAACTTACAATTCTTTCTATTTCGGCCTCTTCCTTTGCATGCACGCGCGCAAGTTCGGCTTCTTGTTGCCGATGACCGCAAAACTTACCTGCGTAATAGACGGCAGTTAACGTTCCGATTGACACAAATATTTTTTTCCAGAGCGGCCTCACAAACACGAGAATGTTGACCTACTGCAGGTCGCGCAAACAAATAGCTCTGAAGAAATCTGCGTATTGCAGGGATAAGCGTTGGCTGAGACGGTTCAAACGATGGGCTTGAAACGATGGTTTGCTCGAAGGTGATCTAGGAAAGGCAAATAGTTCCGACTGTTTTTGAATTTGAAACTAGCGAGGCGCACATAGTATGCGTGTGGATTCCACGTCGACTGATAGTTGGTTTCAGTCGTGAAATCATACCACGTGATCATTCCAGCTTCGGTATTAAAAAAGAAAAGATACGGGAAGCTTTTGTCGTTAGCAAATTGCGGCCACAGTAGCCTCGAAGCCTGAACAAACTTTAGGCGAGGGACTGCCTTTACTACGCCGAAATATTGAACAAGTCCCTCATTCCCGGCGGTGGGAGCTATGAAAACAACGTCACCTGGATCGGTCTTATCATGGTTCGCCTTAGCCTCTTTTTCATCAGGAACACCCCAGACATTAAAAGTTCCGGTCGGAAACGCCGAGTGCAATTCGGCGTCATTTTCAAAATAGTCACGCTCAGTACCACGCGGAAGTTTTTTGGCCAACAATTTTAGAGAGCAGCGTCTAGAAACTGTCTCGTCGAGATTGGCAGCATTCCAGTCACCGAGGTGCGCTAGAAAGGAGTTCATCAGTTGAATTTCGCGTAATTTCCTTATCGGTCAATCCACCGATTTCACCAGCCGTAGCTGCGTTTGATGCGGAGTTCTTCGTGCAAGACTTCAGGGGGAGCTGGATGGGGTCTGGCTTTGTAGTTTGTGGATGATCAGGCGGAGACGAGGCGGGCTTCGGCGATTTCGGATTTTTTTTTCCTTCTTTGCGGGCGGTCGCTCGGAGATGGCGCACCGTCTTGGGGCTGAGGCGTAGCAGCACGGGTTGGCGGCCGGTGGGGACTCGAGGTAGCGGAGCTTTACGGAGACTGCACGATGAGTTTTCCGTAGCGGACGAAAGAGAGCTTTGGCCCAGTGGCGCGGGCGCGAGCGGCGGCTGATTTGGCGGCTCGACGCATAGCGGCATTGATCCCTTTCGTGCGGGCGTCGAGCTGACTGGTGGCAACAGATTTCATGGGCAGGGGGCATACTACGGAATTTGATATTTAGTCCGTTTCTGATCGCCGTACTTTGCAGCGTCTCGTGCAAATCAATTTCCGCAACTTTATCCCTTCGGGTCGCCTGAAGTTCATTTTAGCAGTTGTTAAAGTGCGCAGTTCAATCAGTTCTTTCGCTGCGGCGGGCCATTCAGTTTTTACTGAAATCATTTAATCGGATCACCTGGGCATAAAAAACCCGGGACCCATCACCACTTCAGCTTGCGCGTTGTGGGAGAGGAGTTGCCCCGGGACAGTGTCACTAACATCGCCAGATTCTTCAGGGAGTAAAGTGGATTTTAACGCGATCAAGCGGGCGATCTCCGCCAGTCGTTTCGAATCTTATCGGCTCGATCCAACGGATTCGAATGCACTTATCTTTGCTCGTTACCAATGGAACATCGGGTTGAGTGAGTCGTTCTATCTGCCTTTAAAGATGCTGGAAGTGACGATGCGAAACCGATTTAACGCCGCCTTTATAGCCAACTTCAACAACACGGACTGGCTGGCCAACGTGCCACCATGGTTTGACGAGTCCGGGAAGGAGTCGGTGGAGAAGGCTCGGAAATCGATTGCTGAACGGGGGAAAGCTGTAACGCAGGATCGATTGGTTCAGGATTTGCGATTCGGTTTTTGGACGAGTCTGCTTAATCGGCGGCACGAAGACCGGGTTTTTCGTCCGATGGCGGCAAGATTGTTTCCGGGTTTACATCCTACGCTGAGAACTCGAAATACGGTCAGCGCACGATTTGAATACATCAGGAAATTCAGAAATCGCATCTTTCACTATAACCGAATTTGTAACTGGCCTGAGCTGCCTGATACATTCGAACAAATCACCGAAGCGGTGAAATGGTTGGATCCTGTCGCCATGCCTCTGCTCATTCCGGCGAGTGCCAAGCAGCGATTGAATGATATCCTTACGGCGAGACCCGTCTAATTGCGAGGAGGCATTCCTATTCCAGTTAGGGGGATTGAAGGAGGACATTCTACCCGGGCCTGCCGGGCATAGCGCGTTGGGGTCAACGCGCTCCACCTCACCAACCGTACCCGCCTGCGCAAAAGCTACGGCGCGACAAGGGACTTCTCACCAACCGTAGCTACGCTTGATGCGGAGTTCTTCGTATAAGTCTTCGGGGAGCTCTTCGAGAAAGCGCGAGGGATTTAACATCATGCCGCCGGGGCCGGCGCGGGAGGCGACTTTGGGGTAGCTGATGTAGAGTTCGTTTTTCGCTCTCGTGACTGCGACGTAGAAGAGGCGGCGCTCTTCTTCGACGTCGCCACTTTCAATCGCGCGGCGGCCGGGGAATTTGCCGTCGGCGGCACCGATGAGGAATACCACGTCGTACTCGAGGCCTTTTGATTGGTGGACCGTGGTGAGCTTCACGGCTTCGGTGTTGGGGTCGACTTGCTTGTCACTCGTCTCGCCGTTCAGCAGGACAATTTGCGCGAGGAGATCTTGCATCTCGGTGTAGCGGCTCGCGAAACCGATCAGCGCTTTCAATTCCTCCATGCGGTCCGTGTAGTCGGCGAAC
>JANYFP010000505.1 GCA_025362555.1 Verrucomicrobiota bacterium | reverse complement strand
GCTGAAGCCGTCCACGGTGGCGCCATCGTTTTGGAAACCGCGAATGGTGGTGCGATCCTGCGCATTCGGAATCGTCGACTCATAGACGCCGGCGACGTACTTCGCGGCGTCAACCACGCGGCCCGCGCTGATATCATCAATCAAATCGCGGGTGACGACCGAGACGCTTTGGGTTGAGTCGAAGAGCGCCAACCGCACCCGGGTGCCGGAAGTTGCTTCGGTCGCTTGATAGCGGGTGCGATCCGCGGAGGAGACCGTAAACGGCGAGAGCACGACGGTCTCACCCGTCGTGACGGGAGCCGGCGTCTGAGCGGACAGAAGCACGGTCGTGCCGGCGCCAAGGGCGCAGAGGAACGTGCGGAGACGAGCAGGGGTATTCATGAGGGCATTCATAGGTTTGGGTAGGCTGACGGGCGGACAGAACATCCGACCAATAAGAGGAGGAAAACGTTTCGGAGAAAAATCCGGCCGGTCAAACGGGCGGACGGAAAGACACAAAAGCTGTCATGCGTGGGTGCAAAGGGGTATGGTCCGGCACCAAATCGTTTCTTGCCCCGGCATCAAACCCGCCTTTACTGTAGCGTAAAGTAAACTCCGGAAAAATTGAAGAAAAGCAGCCCCGCTTCTCCACCCCGCGTTTCCCAACGCATGATTGCTGACGCCGCCGGCGTCAGCCTCATGACCGTTTCATACGCCTTGCGCGACCAGCCGGACGTATCCGCGCCGGAACGGATTCGCATTCGTGCGCTCGCCGAAAAAATGGGCTACCGGCCCGACCCGCTCCTGACGCATCTGATGGCGCATCTGCGCGCCCACCGCACCCCGAAGACCTCCGCCAATCTGGCGGTGATCACGATGCTCGACGCCAGTTTTGTGCGGCGATTGATCGAAGGCGCCACGGTCCGTGCCGGCCAGCTCGGCTACAATCTCGATCGGATCGACGCGCGCGCGATCGCAAGTAATCCGCGCGCCCTCACGCGCACCCTAGTCACGCGCGGCGTCACCGGCGTGCTCCTCGCTCCCGCAGAAGACCCAGCGAGTTATAGCGGCCTGCTCGATTGGCGAAATTTCGCGGCGGTCGCGATGACTTACTCTCTGGTCGAGCCGCACGTGAACCGGGTGGTCACGCACCACTTCGACAACGCCGTGCGCACTTTCACGCAGCTTGCCGAACGCGGATTCCGCCGGATCGGACTCGCCATGAAGCGCGACATGGAATTCCGAGCCAACCATTCTTACAGTGGAGCCTACTATCGTATGCTGCCAATGAGCGGCCAGGAATCACTTCCCCTGCTCTTCCTCGACGAATGCGGGGCCGGAGGCATTCGGCAGTGGTTCACCCGACACAAACCCGACGTCGTCGTCCTCGCCAACGCGAATCACTTTCCGGATTACATCCTGCCGCAAATCAGTCAGGCCGCCGCGACTCGCACCGCCTTTGTCTGCCTCGATCACGATCCCGAGCACCGCGTCTCGGGCATCGATCAATTGTTCGAGACGATCGGCAGTCATGCCATCGACACCCTCGTGGCCCAACTCCACCGTAACGAACGCGGCCTGCCTGAAAACCCAACGGTGACGATGGTCGAGGGCCAATGGTTGGAACCGCACGGACTCTATCCTGCACGCCGGTGACAATAATCTCCGCCGCGCAATTAATCCCCGAGTGAAGACCAAGAGTGATTACGAGTTAGACTTTAATTGATCCATAAATTGGCAGGAGCAGTTGCGCAATCGCCTTGGGCGGGCCGCAGGGACAATTGCGGAGCCTCCTACGGTCCGATTCGACCGAAGCAAATCAACCTGCTAGCTCTGGGAAAAATCCAAAGCTGAGCCCGATCGACCGAACGATTAATCGCCCGATTTTTTCGCCCGTGATTTCCGCGCGGCGGTCTGCTTGGCGTTGACCCACACCTGGCCTTTCGCATTCGCGTTGAGCCAATAGATTTCTCCACCGTGCTCCGCAAACGTGGGCTTGGCCTTGGGCGATTCCGGCAAATGCAAACCGGCGGAACCCAAGACCGCGAGCACTTGCTCCTCGGTCTTTTCGAGTTTCTCCGCCAATTCAGCCAACGGAGCGGTGAAGCCTTCACCACGCTTTTTCGCCGACATCAACAGGCGCACAGCGGTCAAAGTATTTTCTGCGGGCAATACCCGAGCCGGCTCGGAAGCCGGCGCTTCCATCGTCGCCTGAACCTCAGGCGCGCCACTGATAGGGGCGTCCGCGACCGCAGCAACGACGGGAGTTTCTGACGACTGAACTTCGCCTGCGACACTCGGGGCCGGGGCGCGATCGCCGCGTTTTTCCTCAGCGTTAATCCAGATTTCACCGTTGGCGTTTTGATTGAGCCAGTAGGTAAACGAACCTTCGTCCGCGAGCACGGGCTCCGTGCCGCCGCCGAGGCGCAAACCGAATTCCCCCACTGCCGTGAGCAACTGCGCCTGGTCGAGTTTCAAGGCCTTGGTGAGATAAGAAAAACTGCCGGACCAGCCATTGCCGCGACGGTTGCGGCGCATCATGCCGCGAATTTTTGCGAGCAAAGTCTTGGGGGCAAAAACCTGTTCCACGTCGCGCGGAGCCGCGCTCTGCGGCGGACGATTTCCCTGCTCGCGATTATCACGACGGTCATCCTGCCGGGGTTTTTCCTGACGGCGATCATCCGCCCGGTGCTCGGCCACGGGTGCGCTTTTCGACTCAGAAGCCGACTGACCGGGAATGAAATGAGTGGGCTGCTCCCGCGGCGCGGGCGCAGGTACTCCACCAATATCGGAGGCGCTGACTTCTTCCTCGGTCAGGCGCTTGCCCGGGACGATGCGAAATACGGGATCGGGTTTCTCGCGCGTGTTGATCCAAATTTCCCCACGCCGGTTGATATTCACCCAGAAAATATCACCGTCGTACTCGACGCACACGGGCTTGGCATTTTCATCGCCAGGAATCTGCATGCCGCACTCCACGAGCGCGGCTTTGATGTCGGATTCCTCGAGCTTCCATTTCTTTGCGAGGAAATCGAGACCGACCGACATCCCCGGCCCGCGTTGATTGCGGCGCATGTGTGGTTTCAGAGCATCGAAGAACGACGGCAGCTCGTCCTCCGCCGACAGCTTTTGCCACTCGTCCTCCGGCGCATCGGGATCGCCATCGCGCGAAGTATCAACGGGGCGTCGGTAGCCGTCATCCGGCGCGGCCTTCTCCTCGGCGAAGCTCGTTTCTTTTTCTTCCACTGGGGCGCCGGCGCCAGTGATGCCGGCCTTGAATTTCGCCTCGAATTCAACGCGAAGTTTGTCCGTCTCGAGACGAGCGGCGGCCGCCACCGCGTCCTCCAGCGTCCAATCGCGTAAAGTGGTGCGCCGGGCCAGGCCGGTGAACGCCAGTTGATTGTCGGGCGCGGTATGGAAATTAATAATTTCCCACTGATCCTGCCCGAGGTCGTTGATAAATTTTTCCATCAGCGCCGGCGATGCGAAGCCACCCTTGCCGCTGCTGATTACCTTGTATTCCCAGTTAGCCATTTGAACCCAATGGCATCCCGAAACCCGCCCCCCGACGCCAGCCTAAAGTCTCGGCGTCGCCCGTTCTTGACCCAATTCGGCGGCGAGAAATGCCGCAATCGCGTACCCGGTCAGCTGCCCGGCCGGCCCATCGGGGTTAAAATCAAAGCCATGCGTCGCCCACGGTAAGACCAGATAATAATGCGGCACACCCAGTTCCTGCAGCCTCGCCGATAAGCGTTCGCTGTGTCGCGACCACGCCAGCGTATCCGGCTCACCATGCACGAGCAGCGTCGGCGGCGAGCCGGCCTGCGCGAGCAACTGGCCGCTGGCCGATTCGTAGAGCGCCTTGCGTTCAGGGGTGTCCGGCGCTCCGCCAAAATACTGCCGAAAAAGCTTGATCGAATTAAGCGCGTCATCGTCGCGTGAGACCGACCAGGTAAACGGCATGTCGTGTGGCGCATAAAGCGCGATGACGCCGCGAATCGCCGGATCGTGAGCGCCATAAGCGACCGCCGTTGCCAATTGCCCGCCGGCCGATCGACCCAATAACACCAGGCGCGTCGGATTAATTCCGAGTCGCGTTGAATTAGTTTTTAACCACGCGATGGCCGCGAGCACGTCATCGCGTTGCGCCGGCCAAATCGATTGCGGCGCCAACCGATAGCTGATCGCCGCCACGGCGTAGCCCTGCGCGACCAACCGCGGATTCCACGCGTCGAGCTGCGTCCGATCGCCTCCATCCCAACCGCCGCCATGAATCACCACCACACAGGGGCGCGGCTTTTCCAACGCGTCCTTGGCGAGACCGGGGCGATAAAAATCCAACTTCAATTCCTGAGCATCGGGCCGGGAAAACACCTCCGTGATTTTCTGTGCCGCCGGGATCACCTCACCGCGATAGAGGCGCTTCCAATCGAAGGCTGGCCTCGACCACACCGCTCCCGCCCCGAATGCCGTACGCAAATTTTCCGGCAACGCCGGCGCGATTCGGCGTGCGCTCACCACTGGGCGCAAAAAACCGAGTGCCGCGATCAGACAAAACCCAAGCGTCACCCCTCGAAACCCGCCCGTCAGTCCAAAGTTAACCCCGATCGCCAGGCCGATGATCCCCAGTACGAGCCAGTGCCCAAATTCACCGGCGAGAATCGCCAGCTTCCACGCCCACATCGCATCCGGTGCCCGCCACCACGTGAGTGAAGCGACGAACGTCAAGGTGACTGCGACGAATAACAAAAGATATTTCAACCACACCGGCTTACTACGTCCATCGCCGAGGGGAAGATGTAATTTTCGTGCGCTTAGGCATTTTATTCGTCAAGTGATCATGCGTGCGATGACTGCCCCTCGTCACCAAACAGCCTCGCGCCTCTCCCCATGAAACGAATCTTCGTGTCCCTGATTTCCACCCTGCTGTTGACGGCACCCGATCTGCTTGCCGTCGATAAAAACATCACGTCCTTCCCCGCACCCTATCCCACACTCGGTTCAATCGAGCGGCTCGACCCGTCACTCGATGCGCTAATCGCATCCGATGCCACAATCGAAAAACTGGCCGAAGGTTTTAGCTGGGCGGAAGGCCCGGTGTGGGTGCCGGCGAAAGGGGCGTTGTTGTTCAGCGACGTGCCTCAAAATCGCGTGTACCGCTGGAAAGAGGGCGAAGGCATCAGCGTTTTTCTTGAGCCCAGCGGCTTCACCGGCACCGTTTATAACGGTCGCGAGCGCGGTGCAAACGGACTCACTCTCGATCACGAAAATCGCCTGGTGCTTTGCCAACATGGCGATCGGCGCGTTGCCCGTCTGGCCGCAAATGGAAAAGATTTCGAAACCATCGTCGATCGCATCGATGGCCAGCGCTTCAGCAGCCCGAACGACCTCTGCTTCGATCGAGCGGGCAATTTATTTTTCACCGATCCGCCTTACGGCCTGCCTTCCGACGTGAAACAGGAAACTCCTTTCAACGGCGTTTACCGGCTCGGGACCGACGGAAAACTCACGGTGATTTCCAAGACCATGGACCGGCCGAACGGTATCGCACTGTCGCCCGATGAACGCACCCTTTACGTCGGCAGCACGCACGGCCCGAAACCGATCATCATGGCCTTCGCGCTAAAACCGGACGGTTCGGTCGCGAGCGAGCGCGTGTTTTTCGATGCCAACGAACTGATCGCCCGCACGAAGCGCCAAGGCGGCTTCGATGGCCTCAAAGTCGATACGGCCGGCAATCTCTGGACGACCGGCCCCGGTGGCGTACTGATCATCAGTCCCGCAGGCAAACATCTCGGCACGATCCTGACCGGCCGAGCGACCGCCAACTGCGCGTTTGGCGGAGCCGATGGCCACACGCTTTTCCTGACGGCGGATAAAACGTTGCTACGAATCACGACGAAGGCCACCGGGGCGGGGCGCTGAGCGCAGCGACAACTTTGCGAGGACGGTGATTTATCGTGTCTTTCGCCGGTTAATTGGTTTCACCCTGTGTCATGCGTCGCCTCGATCAACTCCTTGCCAACCTCGGTTACTGTTCCCGCCGTGAGGCCCGGGGATGGATTCAGGCCGGGCATGTGACCGTACGCGGCAAGGTGATTGATGAATTCGGCACCAAAGTTAATCCCGCCGACGTCGTCGTCGATGGCGAACCCCTTGACCACCCCGATGGTCTGCTCCTGTTGCTGCACAAACCCGTCGGCCTAGTCTGCTCGCACGAGGAACGCGAAGGTCCCAGTGTTTACGGATTGCTCCCGCCGCGTTGGCGGCAGCGCAATCCCCAGGTCACGAGCATCGGCCGACTCGACAAAGACACGAGCGGGCTGATCTTGCTCACCGACCAAAACGAATTGGTCCACCGCCTGACTTCGCCGAAACACAAGTTGCCCAAAATCTACCGCGCCACCGTCAGCCGCGATCTGTCGCCCGAGCTGATTCCGCTTTTCGCAAGTGGCACGCTCGTGCTGCCCGACGAGACCGCTCCGTGCGCGCCGGCGGAACTCAGAATCCTCTCTCCCCGCGAAGCCGAACTCACCCTCACCGAAGGTCGCTATCATCAAGTCCGCCGCATGCTCGCCAGCCAGGGCAACGAGGTTTTAACGCTGCATCGCTCGAAATTTGGACCATTGGAATTGGCTGACCTCCCCGCTGGACAATGGCGCCACCTGCCGCTCGACTCCTTTCCTAAGACATGAATCCCTCCAATCTCACTGGTGCACAGAAAACCAAACTCCGCGGTCTCGGACAAACCACCCCCGATACGCTGCTCGTGGGTCGCGAAGGGGCGGCGGACAACGTTGTCGCCGAATTAAAGCGCGAGTTGGCGAAACGTGAATTGGTCAAGGTGCGTTTCACGGGCGGACAAGATCGCCATGCCCGCGCCGCGTTGCACGAGACGCTCGCCACCGCCACGTCCAGCGAGTGTGTCGGCGCCGTCGGCCACACCGCACTTTTTTTCCTGCAGAATCCCGACCCCACGTTGCAGAAGATCGTGCTGGAGTGAGGCTGAGCCCTGGCGATTCGATCGGAGGTCGAGCGGGTTGATTGGCCTTAACCCATTTCAGTTTACTCCCGCCCAAACCAGTGGCTTGAGGTCAAGTCGCTCCACTTTTAATCACCTGATTCGAGCGCAGGTCCGCAGCGACCTCGGCTCCGGGCCGTGAAGAAATTCATCAGCCGGTTGGTCTAATATTCGGCCACTCACGCCAGATTTCTACAGTTGCGAAGTGCCCTTCAACTCGTACCCTTTCCTCAGCCCTATTTCCCTATGAAAAATCGCTTCGTCTCTTCTGTTTTCGTGCTCGTGGCACCGCTCTTACTTTTGTCTGGCTGCACGACAGCCGGCCAAGATGCGCGGGTCACCAATCCCACCCAACCAGGTCCGGCGGTAGGTAATGCCGTGGGCACTGCGGTCGGTGCAGTCGGCAGCAATGTCGTCGGTGCGGTGGTCGGCGGCGTCGAAGGCGCAGCCGCCGCGACCAAAAAAACTTTCACCAACGAGCGCCGGGTAGTCCGCACGTGGCGGACCGAAACGACCTCCGATGGTCGCACCATCAAAATCCCGGTTGAAATCGAGGTCGACGAAAACGGCCGCCCGATCGAACGAAAGGAGTAAGCGCTAACGTACTCCGAGTTGTAGGCGGAGCCAAAAGCGGAGGTAGTTCGGTCACGCCGATCATCCTCTATCAACAAAAAACGCCTCCCGGTTTCGGGAGGCGTTTTGCTTTAAAAAGTGTCGCTGATTATCAGGAACTCGATTTGCGGAGGCCGGCGCAAGCACCGGCCTTCCTTCAAAAAACGATTGAAAAACCGTGCTGCTCGCGAGAATTACCAACCAACCGTGCCGGGACCACGGGTCTGCTTGGCGATTTGCTTCTCTTCTTCCCACACGGTGAGACCCGACTTAACCGCCACCAATGACATCTGGAATGAATAGGTGTTTTGAGCGATCTTGCCGTTCTTATCCGTCTGTTGGATGAGCTTTGCGTAGAGCGTATAATCCGGCACGAGGATCTTAGCCTTCTTGCCGCTTTGCATCTCGTCGAGCTCGGCCGCCTCGCTGGCGACCACGGCGCGTTCGCCCAATCCCATGGTATTCGTAATCGCAATCTTGCCCGTGTTGGTGAGGGCGACGCGGATCTTTTTGATCAGCAAATCGGTATCCACCATCATCTGGGTGTTGTTGATCACGCGGTCCACGGCCAGAATGGCTGGGGTGCGGGGCGCGTTGTTCAATGCACCGCCGGAAAGGAGTGAATTGATCAGCTGATCGGCGGCGTTGGCCCAGTCCTGGGAATTAATCGCTGCCGTGTTGATCGCCTGCGGACCTTTGGCGTCAACAGTGCGGGTTTCAGTGGCGGTTTCGCAGCCGGAGAACGTCAGCATGGCGCCGACGGCCAACAGGCCGATGATTTTGGAGGAGGTGATCTGTTTCATGGTAGGAAATGGCATAAGAATTACTCGCGGAACTTAAGTTTGAAATCCACGGCGCGCGGCGAGACCGCAACAGTGGAAATGGTGGTCGACTCGCGACCCTGCATCACGAGGGTCTTCCAAGTTTCATTGGCGGAATCGAGCGCCATGCCGTCCTGGTCGATCCATTCGAATTTGTAATTAACATTCCGCGTGGAGTTGCGCAGGTTTTCCACCGTGGCCTGAATCTTCAACAGATTGCCCGAGACGGTGCTCTGATTGATGGAGACCACGCGGATCAGCCCGGCGAGGGTGTTATCGGTGATGACGCGTTTGTCGGCGATGTAGTTGGGCGTGGCTTGGGATTCGGCACGCTCGTAAGTGTTCACGTTCGACGCGCAACCGGCGAAAGCGAGCACGGCACCGACGGCAACCAGGCCGCCGGCGAAACGGACAGAGAGAAGTTTGGTTTTCATTTTAAAGCGAACTGCGAAACGAGGAGGGAAGCTGACGGGGAAGTACTCTTGACCAAGACAATGTTAATCGCGCCCGGGACCAACGTGACTGTGCGCGTGTCGTTGCCTGCGGCAAGGGTAAGTTGGCGGTCAGCCGGCGTGGCCAAACGCGCATATTGAAATTCCTTGGGCAGGCTGGTCCACACCCGGGTATCCGCATGCGTCGTAGCGGCATTACCGGCGGTCAACAAAGCCTTGGCGGCCAATCCGGCCATGAGCCCCATGTGCTCAGCGCTTTTTTGCGCGGTGGCTTGGACGATCGCTTTCGTGGCGGTCGAGACGAGGGTCTTGGTCACGACGGCCGGCCACGCATTTTTGAAATCGCTGGCGATCACGCTGTCGATGCTGGCCAGCGTAGCTGTCGAAATACTAACGTCACCGGCCTTGATCCCGAGAGCGCCGACGTAGCTCGGATTAAACACCAGCTTGGGAAACGCGGCGAAGACGTACGGGACTTTGCCGGAAACAAGAAAGGTGGGAATCTGAATCTTGGCCTCATCGCGATCAGGACCCATGCCGGTCTCAAAAATCACGTACGTCACGCCTTCCGGCGCCTTGCCTTCAGCAGCGGCCGTGGCCAATGCGAGATCACCCTTCACGTAGGGATTATTCGGCACCATGAGCGCCACGCGTTCCATCGATTTGCGCCCGCGTTCCAAATCGGAGCCGCCTTCGCCGTTAACCGTGAAAAACAAGGCGTCGAGGAAGACGGCGAATGGATTCACATAGTCGCCGTAGCTGACCATGTTGGCGGTGGATTCGGCGAGCACCGCGTTCAGTGCCGGGCCCGTTTTCGGATCGCTTTGCGCTTTGTCCGTATCGTACGCGGCCGACTTACCCTCTTCATCCTTAACCTCACCATTCTTGGCTTTTTCCGCAGTCGTCTGAGTTTCAGCGATGCGCTTTTCGTTGGCGGCAACGGCATCTTTTTGGCGCTGCAAGGCGCGGTTGAGCTCCACGCGGGCACTGTCTTTTTGGCCCAGTTGCAGGTAGGCGAGCGCCTTGTAGGCGTTCATGAGAACCTTGTCGTAGGCGTGGCCGCGGTAAGGCAGCGTGCTCAGGTTGGTGAGTGTCGCGCCGACTTCGGAGGCGACTTTAACCTTCGCCTGCTCCTCGTAGTCGTTCACCTTTACTTCGGCGGCGTCGAAGGCGACCAAGCTATGTTTCAAATAAGCGTTGGAAACGTCAGCTGGGGTCGGCGACGCAGCCGTCGCGGCCGGTGCCTCCCCGGCCTGCGGCGCGGACGCCGGGTCGGCAATGGCGGGAACCACCCCCGGCTCAACCATGGAAGCGGCGCGCAGGGTGGCACCCTGTTCGAGCTTCCAAAGAATCATATCCTTGGTCGTGGCGTTGGCCGCCGATTCCTTGGCCACCGTCGCCAGCGCGGCGGCAATATTGCCCGCTTGAAACGATCCGGAAAATCCGGAATTCGCTTTCTTAAAAAGCGCCGCCGGACTGGCGACGGTGAGGAGCAATAACGTCGCACTGCCAAACAGTAGACGGGCGCGGGGTGTCAGGGCAAAGAGCCGGGAACGGGGATTCATGCAGGGGGTGTTAGGTGTGGGGGAAAAATTATCCGGAGCGCGCCGTCTTATTGCTCGGCTTCGACGTCATCCTTGAGGCGGACAATTGCGCCCTTATCGATGCCGGTATCTTCAACCGCTTCCGCCTGGGAATTTTGCGGCGTGACGCGAGTGATCTTCACTTTGCCCACGAGCACTTCCTCGCGGCTCTTGTCGCCGGTGTCGGGATCGACCATCTCGTCACCGAGGATGAACACTTCCCAAACCTGGCCGACCTTGACGCCGGACTGATCGTTACGATTAATCGTCACAACCTTGTCGCGTTTGCCGATCACCCGGGCAGGTGAAATGACATCGGCGGCGCGCGTGGCGATCTTTTGCGCCATGTCGCTGACGGTTTGAATCAGCAGATCGTCCGAACCTTCGCCGACGCGTTCGCGGGTATTTTCAGAGCGATTTTCGGAGTCACGTTTCGACACCTTGAAGTTGGTGCTGGCGATGGCTCGCTGAGTGGCGACCTCCGTGATTTTAGCCACGGCGGAGAGTTCGATGGTGCGGGCGCGGATGGTTTTTCCGAGGGAGGCCAGCTTGCGTTCCTCCATGCGGTCGTTGAAGGAATCGACGCGGATCGTGAGGATGTAGTCCGCCTTGTTGAAGGCGAAGGCTTCACCGGCGGCCGCACTTTCCTTGGCGAGCGCATCCGCATCGGAACGTTCGAGGACTTCGAAGCGTTTCGTGTTGAGCACGCGATCGTACACTTGGGAATCGAGCGCCTGGAGCACGCTGTCGAGCGAGAGGCCAACGCCCTGATTGCTCATGCGTTTGGCGACCGCGTCCGTGGCGGTGATCTTGGTGATCGCGATTTTCTTTTTGCCCGGTGCGTCCTGCGCCGGAAGCGCAGGAGCGAAAAGCAAGGCGGTGACAGCGAGAAGGAGGGAGAAGCGTCCGAGTTTCATAACGGGAAGTGGTTTTGAATTAAATGGATTTTCGACTTAGAAATCGAAGAGGGAATGGAGACCGCCAACCAAGGTCTTGACGCCTTGCGTGCTGTTCACCTTGTAGCCGCTGTTTTCAAGCATCTTAGCTCTGCCTTCGAGTACCTTGACCTGGGCGTCGGTGAGTTTGGCGCCATTCTTCAATTCGTTCATGAATGCGGTGGCGTCTTTCCAGCGGGCATAACCGGCGTCGCTCATCTCGAGTCCGACGTTCAGTTTCTGGCCGTTGGTGAAATTAACCGTGCGTTCCCACGCCTTAAAGCCTTCGCGCACCACCCGGAGTTTGTGGAGACCAGCTTTGACTTCAATCGTGCCGGGCGCAGTGCCAACCGCGATACCGTCAATCTCAACCGTGGCCGCGAGCGCCGACACCTTAAATTTACTTTCAGAGATATTCACGGTGTTTTCGGCCCCGATGCGGACATCCGGTACAAATACATCCGTCAACTCCGTAGTGAGCGTGATCGTCGCCGTCGCTTGCGCGGCGGAAGCAGTGATGCGGCCCTTGTCGATCTGGCGCTTCAGACTGGCCGCGACTTTTTGCGCAGCTTCATCGAGCAGATCATTCAGCACGCTCGAGCGCTCCTCACTCAGACCCGTGGCGTTCTGATAAGTCTTGCTGACGCGCACCGTGTCGGCCGCGAGACTGCCGCCCGTCGTGCCATCAAGAATCTTGTACGTGACGCGGACCGTGCGTTCATCGTTCACCGTTTTCACGCCGTAAGCGTCGATCGTTTTTTTATTGGAATCGAATCCGGTCAGGGTGACCTGCAACAAATGCGAGGCGCTCAAAGTCTGCGCCAACCGCACGGCCGATGTGCTCTGCGAGAGTTGCACATCGAGCGCATTTTCCTTGGCCCCCGGCGCCATGCTGCCCACGGCATTGAGGGTGGTTTCGCTGCTGATGACGTGGAAATTTTGTTCAGTGACGCGAGCGGTGATGTAATCTTCCAAAGCCCCGAGTTCACTCTCACCAACTTTCCCGGCGCGGTTCGCGACAAAGATCGCCACCGTAAAATCTGCGGGCTTGGCCGGCTTTACCACTTCTTCCTTCACGACGGTCGTAATCGTGCGCTCGGTCATGGTTTTGCCACCTTCCTCATGCGTCTTAACCTGAACCGTGGTGGCGGGTGCAGCAGTTTCAGCGAACAATGTGCTCGCGCTAAATAAGAGGAGGGAGAGGACGGACGTTAGTTTTGTAGGCATGGCCGATGAAGGATGAAGGTTGGCGCAAAATATCCCGTAGGTAGGGCCGGTTGGAGCCGGCATTAGGATGGTTCAGTGATCAATAATTTCTCACAAACTACACGCAATGGCGTTCGGTTAGGTAAGTGGATTCGACAGAGTTGAGGCAAGATTATACCTGACAGAGTGGCGCGACGCGCGTGTCTTAAAACGCCGCACCCACTCGCGCGACGCCGACTAATTCATTTACGATCAGCGTCCTCCCCCGCGAGACCAGAACAGCAGGAGCCAAGAGCACAAGTGACAGGAAATTCTTCATCAAGTGGGAGAAAAAGTGCCATCCGCACCACTCAAGGCAAGGCGCATACCAACCTAAATCATACGCAATGCTACGTAGGCGGAAACCCCTAGCCCGGACCGCCATTCACTGCGCAGTTGCGCCCGAGCCCGCCTGCGGCCAACCATGCACGCAATGACGCTTGCCGAACTCGGTTGGAACGACTCGTTGGCCCAAGCCTTCGCGCCCTTTGAGGCGGAAGGCTGCCTGCCGGCACGCGTCACACTCGAGCTGAAAGGCTATTGCGAAGTAACCGGGGCCGACGGCCCCCGGCTGGGTGAATGCAGCGGAAAATTCATTCACTCGGCCAAAGCTCCTGCGGATTATCCCGCCATTGGTGACTGGGTTGCCGTCACGCCCCAACCCGGCGACGCCATGCGCGTGGCGATTCACGCCGTCCTCCCCCGCCGCACCAAATTCTCCCGCCGCGCCGCCGGCATGGAAGTCCTCGAACAAGTCGTCGCGGCCAACGTCGACACCGTGTTTCTCGTCAGCTCGCTCGACGGCAATCACCACCTGTTCCGCCTCGAACGTTACCTCGCCGCCGCCTGGGCCAGCGGGGCCAAACCCGTTGTCATTTTAAACAAAGCCGATATCTCCGACGACGTCGAAGCGCTGCGCCAGGCAATCACCGACGTCGCGCCGCAAGTTCCCGTGTTCGTGATCAGCGCCCAGACTCGTCGCGGCCTCAAAGCCCTCGCGCCCTACCTTCAACCCGGCCAGACCATCGCGCTCCTCGGTTCCTCCGGGGTCGGAAAATCCACGATCATCAATCGCCTGATGGGCGAGAAGATTCAGTTCACCCAGGAAGTCCGCGAGTCCGATAACAAAGGCCGGCACACGACCACTCAGCGCGAACTCCTCATCACGCCGGACGGCGCCATCATCATCGACACCCCGGGCATGCGCGAAATTCAGCCGTGGGATGCCGCCGGCGGCCTCGCCGGAGCCTTCGATGATGTCGCCGCGATCGCCGCGCGCTGCAAATTTCGCGACTGCCAACACACCGTTGAACCGGGCTGCGCCGTACGGGTCGCGCTGGAAGACGGCTCGTTGGAACTCCTGCGCTGGCAAGGTTACCTCCGACTGCAATTGGCCACCGTACACGAAGTCCGCCGCGTGAACCGTCCCGCCCAAACGCAACACCGCTCGAAAATGAAGAAACTGACTAAAAGCCTGCGCCAACGCATCGGCGAAAAACACGGCGAGGAATAATCCTCAATTCCGCCGTCGGTTAACCGCTAATTTCGGCCGGCACAGAGGCCTGCCGCTACGCACTGACTTCTGTCGCTGTGTTTAGCCTGGATTAACGGTTTCTCATCCGAGTTTTCCAGGATAATTCAGGTGGAATGAGCTATACAGCCGAAGTCCCGGAACGATGCTCCACCGGCCGATGAGCGCCGTTGACCTTCGTGATCCATCCGATAATCCTCAGCGCATGTTCACAATCCTGGGCGCTGATGGAAAAGAATATGGGCCGGTTTCGGCCGGCAAGCTGCACGAATGGATCGCCGCTGGCCGAGCCAACCTGCAAACCAAAGCCCGCCGCGCCGGGGAAACGGAATGGAAGACCCTCGCGGATTTCCCGGAAGTCAGCCAGCTGGGCACGAACAGCAACAGCGCCCCGCCCTTGCCCGTGCCGCCCGCCGATCCGTTCGCACCGATCTCCATCGCCCACACCACGACCACAACCCTCGAACTGGAACCCGCCAGTCGCTGGCTGCGTCTCGGGGCCATTATTTTGGATAACATCATCGGTGGCTTTTTAATGCTCCCCGGCTTCGCCATTTTGCTCTCCGCCGGTTTTTTCACCGAGAACAATCAGCCCAACACGCCGCTCCTCATCGCCGGCTTCGGCGCCCTCGCCCTCGCCGTCCTGATTCTACTCGGCATCCAGATTTACCTCCTGACCACTCGCGGCCAGACCATCGGCAAAAAATTATTGGGGATTAAAATCGTCAACTTCGACGACGAAACCAATCCCGGATTCGTGAAAGCCGTTCTCCTGCGCGGCATCGTCAACGGCCTGATCGGCCTGATCCCCGTGGTCGGCATCGTCTACACACTGGTCGATATCTGTTTTATCTTCCGCGATGATCGCCGCTGCCTCCACGACCTCCTCGCCAGCACCAAAGTCGTCAAAGCCTGAGCCACCTCCGCTTTGCGCGATCTTATGTGGGCGGGGTACCCTCACCCCGCGAGGCATCATTCCTGCGGGGTGAGAGCACCCCGCCCACAATTGAAAAAATAAAGCTCCCTTACTTCGCCGCAGCGGACTTCCGAAAGATCAGGGCATCGAGGGAAATTCTTCCCGGCCCAAAAGCCAGCACGAGTACTGCGGCCAGCAAAAATTGAAACGGCGCGGCGCTGACAAATTTATCCGGATCACTGGTGATCGCATGCAGCGCTTCGTTATCGGCCGTGATATAGGCCACGATCATCGTAAAAATCAGCGGCACCGAGATCGGCCGCGCAAATAGTCCGAGCGCGAGTAATATTCCGCCACCACATTCGGTCATACCCGCCGCGATGGCATTGAGCTTCGGCATCGGAATCTGTAGTGATTCAAAATAGCTCACCGTCTTTTCCAAATGATGAAGCTTGCCCCACCCGGTCTGAGCAAAGGACCAGCCCCAATAAAGGCGGATGATTAAAAGCAGCGGCGACTGCAGCCACGACGCGATCGCATCAAATCGATCAAGCACAGGACGAATATTCATGGAGATAGGAGTGATCGTGCTAAAATTTATTCCAAAAAAAGCTGCCTCATTCCTAAAGGTGGAACGTTCTGCTGGCCAGCAGAATGACCTCAAGTCGCTTTAAAATCCCCAAGCCAACCGCCATCTGCGACTATGACTCGGCCAACCAGCAGGTTGAAATCAAACCGCTCCACCTTCGATGGCGTGAACCCGGCTGTCCTCTCCACGTCTCACTTCCGCCGGCACAGCCAACCGAGTTCCATCCAGGCGGCGAACCATCCGCCCACTTGCTCCGGCTTCACCTTGGCGCCTCCGGCGGCGACGGCTTGCTCGAGCGACTTCCCGGCTCCGATGGACTCCAAAATCAAAAAGGCCGGACGCTCCAGCCGCTTATAATAAAGCCGATTCTCCAAACGATGCACCGCCACGTAAACCCGCTCGCGCCGCGGTCGCGCCACGTGTTTTTGCCGGACCGCCGCCCGCGCGACATCCACCGCATTGCTCGCCTCGGTGCGCAATACATTGCGCCGTTTCACCGCGATTACATAGGTGTCCACCGGGAAATCCAGCGCAAGTAATGAGATATACGGTTGCAGCCGCAACCGCAGCCGCGCCAGCGGAGTGCCCGCGATTTCGGCGGTCGTCAGCCGCGGCAGTTGCGCCTCGTCAAACGCCAGCGTCTGCGCCCACTCGAAACGTGTCACCGCCAGAGCCAACGCCGTAACCGGCGCCGTCCAGCGCGGCTCTTCCCGGATAAACTGCCCAAGCCGCGAACACAGATTGCGCAGCGTGAACGAGCGCGACGGATATTTTGTCAGATATGCTTCAATGAGCCGCGTAAATTTTTTATCGCCCAACACGGCCCGCAACCCGGGATTGTCGTCGTGCATGTTATCCAGCAGCCGAAACCAATACATCCGGTTGTAAAGTTGCAGCCGCTCAAACGCGCTGAGCCGGTCGTTGGGTTTGATAAACTCTGCGGCGACTTCCTCCATCGGCCGCCCATCAATCCACTTGGGTTGCAACCCATCGCTCTTCGTCAGCGGACGCACCAACACATGCGTCATCAACCGCTGCAACCTCACCACGTCACCCGTCGTGACGAGTTTGCGCGGCGCATGCTTCGGCGGAGCCTTAAGCCCGATGGGCAAAGCCGCGCCGGGCCGGTGAGCGGGCCGCTTTTTCCCCTTGGCCGGCTTCATGGTCGCGGCGCGCCCAACGGTCGCGCCCCACTCGTAACCGACTTCGCTTTCTTCGCTCCGTCAATAAACTCGTTCGCTTTCAGCGCCTCGTTATGCACTTCGTCGAATGAGGGGATTTTATCGTCCCACTCGAGCAGCGTGGCCGTTACGCCGCAAAGTTTCGTGGCGTGCGCATAAAGTTTCCATACGGGGTCGAGCACCGGATGATCATGCGTATCGAGAATATATTTCTCGAACTTCGTATGGCCCGCCACATGCATCTGCCCCACCCGGTGATGCGGCACGCCGTTGATATAATCGTACGGGTTAAAATCGTGGTTCTTCGCCGAAACATAGATATTATTCACATCGAGCAGAATTCCGCAGTCCGCCCGCTCGACCACCTCGGAAAGAAATTCCCACTCCGTCATCTCGGACACGTGGTACTCGGCATAACTGCTGACATTTTCCACGCAGATCGGCACTTCAAGGTAGTCGCGAATCTGGCGGATTTTTTCCGCGGTACGCTTGGCCGTCGCAAACGTGTACGGCATCGGCAGCAGATCGTGCGTGTACGTGCCATCGACACTCCCCCAACACAAGTGATCGGAAAGCCAGGGCGTCTTCGTGCGTTTCACGAGTGCCTTCAGCTTCTTTAAATGCGCGCGATCCGGCTTGTCGGCCGAGCCAAAATACATCGAGACGCCGTGCTGCACAACGCGATACTGCTCCATGATCTGGTCGAGCACCTGCAACGGCCGGCCGCCATCGACCATAAAATTCTCCGAGATAATTTCAAACCAGTCCACGACCGGTTTCTGCTCGAGGATATGTGCGTAGTGTGGAACACGCAGACCAATCCCGATGCCGTAATCGGTAAAGCCGTTGAAAGAATTAGCAGGCATGAATGGAAAAACGGAAGAGAACCGAAAAACAAAGGTGCAAACCGCAGGAACGATTGCAATCGCCGGAAGGCAGGGGCGCTTGCCCCCTATCGCCCATGGTACAAGCTGTGTCGCAACCAAAAAAGAAGGCCGGAACTTAAGCCGGCCTCCGGAAAATAAGGTGGCCGGTCTCGTGATGAGACCGGACCCATTGGAAAACGATTACTTCGCTGGCTTGTCGGCTGGCTTGTCCGCTGGCTTATCGGCCGTAGAGCAACCGCCCTTGCCCTTGCAGGTGTTCTTGCTCTTGCAGCCGTTGTCACTGGTACCGCAGCCGCCCTGGCCTTTGCAGGTATTCTTGCCCTTGCAATCATGCTTGCTGGCATCCTTGGAGTCGCCCGCAGGGGTGCCGGCATTCGCGTCGGCGGCGTAAGATTTGGAGGCGAGAGCGCCCGAGTAAAGACCGGCGAGAGCAGCAGCCGTAACGAGGAGACGAGTTGATTTATTCATTTGATCGAGGATTTTGGTTTCTGTTTTCCGATCCGGTCCTGCTGACACCTTGCCAGTAGAATGGATTGAAAGTGGTTAATGGAATGCCAACCGCAGGCTGGCGTCGGATAGGAGCGCTGAGGCGCAAAGCTTATTCCCTAAAAATACGCACAGAGTGGGGAGTGAGATGCAGAGGCGGCGGAAGACTGAGACAATTCGCAGAAAAAACCAGCCAATTGCCGTTGAGGTTGTTCCCTCATGACCGCGTGGCGGTTGATCCAGTGCATCGACCACGAGCCAACCGTCAGGTTCCCGCAAGAAATCCGCAGTATCGGAGTAGAAGCACAAGTGATTTGGGGTTCCTCGCTGTTTTCGATG
>JANYFP010000498.1 GCA_025362555.1 Verrucomicrobiota bacterium | reverse complement strand
AGCCTCGTCGGGTTTACCCAATTCCGTGCGGACCTCAGTTTGCCGACGCAGGTTAAGAAATGGGCGGATGGCGTTGCCCGCGTCGATGGACGCAGCCTGTTCGGTGACACACGCGGCGGCATCTTCCGGGAAATCAAAGCGCAGTTTCCTGATTTCGACGGCGTCAGCATCGACCGGGATGCGCAAGTCTTCAAGGAAGCCAATGCCATGACCGTCACGGTGGATGAATTCAAGGCGGTGCAGAGCGACGTTTACACCCGGCGCGAGGATTTGAAACGCGCCATCGCCAGCACCAGCGAAGCGTTGCAGGCGGCAACCACGGAAGCGGAGGAACAGAAACTCCAGGCGGTGCTGAATGCTCAATACGGCCAGCTCTCTTCGGTCGATGCCGAGGTCGCTTTGAGCGCTGCGCAAGTCCAGGTGAAAGCGGCAGAGACAACCGCGATGAACAACGCTCAGGACGATGCGGACGCCGAGGCCCGTCGCCGGTTGGCGCAGCAGGAGGTCAAGAAGCTCTCAACGACGTTCAAGCCCCGCTATGAATGTCTGCTCCAATACGTAACGGAACGCACTCTCGCACCATAAATTGAAACTTTTTCCTGATTGTTCTGTCGCATCGGCTCCATGTTAACAAAGTTTATCACCACCGGTTTACTTATGGCTCTACTTGCATCCGGTTGCACGGATCGAAAGGCCGAGGCACGCCGGGCAAAAGAGGAAGCGGAAGCCAAGGCCCGAGCCGAGGCTGCGCGCAAAGAAATGGAGGCCGTGCCCAAGGCGTTCAAATCACCCCCGTTCTTCAAACTGAACGAGCCTGAGAAGAAGCCCGCACCCACACCTGCACCAAAGTAATCGAGTCTATATAACACCCGAAAATGGCCGCACCTCCTGGCAGCATCCTCCCTGCAACCTACTTCGATGGCTTGTCCACGTTGTGGGGCGGGTGCGCCTACGTCGCGAGTGCCATAGTTGCCGTCGGGCTCGTCTTTCAGACTGTGCGTAGCCGCCCCGATGCAGGCACATTCATCTGGCTTCTCGCGAAGGTGTTTCTCATCGGCTTGAGCACCGTTTTCCTTCGCGAGTGGCTGATGCGGCTAAACGACATCGTTTTTGCCTTCGCTGCCATGATGGGAGTCGATCCTACAAATGTTGATGACCGTTTCATCGCGTTCATTGCGGGAAAGACTGCTGCCGATCCCAACTCAAGCGTCTGGGACATCATCTGGGGCACGAAATCCATTGGCACCGCCATTTGCTACGCGTTCCTCTGGCTCTTCGGCTGGCTCTCGTGGGGCGTCCAGTATGTCGTCAAACTTGTCGGCGGCGTTCTGCTGACGGCCGGTTGGTCACTGAGCCCTTTGTTTTTGTCGTTCTTCATGCTCCGTCCCATGACTGGCGTCGCGCAAAAATACGTGGTCGGACTGGTGGCGCTCGTGCTCTGGCCGTTCGGTTGGGTGATGGCGGCCGTCGTCACGAATGCGATGTTGGACGCAGCCGCCACGGCAAATCTCGTCCCGGTCATCGTAGCCGGTGCGCCCCTCGCCGCTCCGGCGCTCACGGTGCTGCTGATCGGTTCCTGGATGCTCATCAGTTCTTTTCTCGCGCCGTGGATCACGACGAAGGTTTTCCTGATGGGGATGAATCCGGCGACCGCGTTCGGTCAGGGCGTCGGCGGTGTCATGCAGGCGGCGTTTTCTGGCGGAACGGGTGCGGCAGTCGCGGTAGCGACCGGCGGGGCTGGAGCTGCTGCTGTCATTGCCTCGGCTGCCGGTGGAGCGCTGGCCGCAGGTGGTGAGTCGGCGGCGCGAGGCGGAGGTTCGGCGCAAACGACCGGCGCTGCGATCAACGGCCTATCGGGATTCTATTCGGGAGCCTTCGCGAGACGGAACACCGTAGCTGCCGAAGAGCAGGCTTCTGCACAGCGGATGGATGCCGAAGCATCCGACGCAATCGCATCAGTTTTCAAAGATCACGCCCGACGCCAGCGGCAGAGTCGAAGCGGGTTCGACAAACAGCCGCACGAAGACGACCCAAACCGGGCCGCAATCGACATTCAAAGCCATGTTCACCCCAAATCGTAGAATAGTTCAGGCAAAGGAGGAATCGGCAAAAGCACTGCGCCGCAGTGCTGCCGCAAAACAGCAGATCGCGGCAGGGCTGCGTGAACTGTTGCGCGCCGATGAAGAGCAGGCGTCAACGCCACCGCCGCTTCCTGCGAAAATCACAACGCCTTCGAAAAACCAATCCCCCAAGAAATAACCTACATGGTCGCCAACGCAGAAACTATTGCTCCTGTCGC
>JANYFP010000487.1 GCA_025362555.1 Verrucomicrobiota bacterium | reverse complement strand
CTGACGGTACAAAGCTGGTGTAATCCTGTCCGGCCTCGAACGGCAAAGCGCGTTCGAATTTCTTATCGAGCGGCGTGAACGGCGACGTGCCGACTGGCACAGAGACATTGCCGCTGTTGTCGCTCACCGGCAAAACGTTCGTTTTCGTTCCGCCGACGCCGTCACCCGCTTTTCCGTCCCATGTACGCGGAATGCGTTGCCGCGAGTACACCTCCTCAAACGCATCATCTTTTCGGAATCGGTCGTTGCGCTCTTCCTGCGCACCCTTGGAAATCACGCCGTAATCCGAATTTGCCGAACACGCCGCATCGTAAGCAGCTTGAGCGCCTCCAACATTCCAATCGTTTTCGAGCGTACCATCGGCGTGCGACACGCTAAAACACGAGAGGATTCGCGCGCCTCGAATCGTGATGCGGTCGTACTGCACCGATTGCGACTCGATCACGCGGCAGGACGTGATTTCGATGCGTTGATCGAGGTTGAGCGATGCTGTAACGGGATTCGCCGGGATCGTTACGCCGTTAAGCGTGAGGCTCGTACCAAGCACGGTGTAAACAAAAATCGTCACCGTCGTACCATCCGTAAACAGATAAAACCCGAGGCCGCGACGACGGTCAATCAATTCGTTGAGAACGTGCCAGACCGTGCGACCATCAAGCGCGATTTTATCCTTGAATCCATTCAAAACAGAATACTGCCCACCCAACACAAACACCGGCAAATCAGGCAAAATGTAATTCTTGAGAATCATCTCAATCACATCGAGATTGGTCCACTCCTGCCCATCGTCTGAAAATTGATAGATGCCATCGGCATTGACATAGCTCGACCGATTTCCGCGCACACGTGTTTTTGCGCCGATGGACAAATGCGCCTCTTCCGCGCGATCGTTGACGGTAGGAACCCAATCAATTACGGCCGTACCACTCGCGCCGGTCGAAGCTTGTGCAAAGTCGATGGGGCAACGATCCAGTTGATGCCCGAGGCCCCAGGCGGTGAGCAATTGTCGACCTGTCGCAACGCTTGCCGATGCGCCCTGAGGGTCCAATTCTTCCGTGTCGAATCTGCCAACCCACCACGGCGAACCGATCTGTGCACCGCCGGATGTAGTTTGCAAAATACGCACCCAATGACCGTTGACGTCAGGCGGCGAATACGTTGCAAACGAGCCCACATCATTTTTCTTGATCAATCCGTAATCGTATGAAAACACCGCTTCGCCCACGGACGGAGCGACGGCGTCGACATGCGTCTCCGGAAACAAATACGGGCGATCAACCCACGACCCGCCCCATGTCGCGCGGGTTTGCACGCGAAAAAACGTCTGCGCAATAATGTCGCCTGCACCCGTCGCGGACATGGATAGACCTCACGAAAAAAATTCAAACGGTCTTGACCGAATTAATCAAGATTACCATTGCTATCAACAACGTAAATAAACATATCTTCTGCCTCTTTTTAGGGCGGCGTCGCGCCGTTGTTTACCCATGTTCCCGACGCTGTGGAACTGCTGATTGGCAAGTATACGTAATTGTGCGAAGCCGAACCGCCATCGTAATAATCGATAATAATTTTTCCGCTTCTTACATAGATTTGTGCCTCTACATTCGAAAGCGGGATCGGATCTGCGACCGTTAAGGATGGAAAATGGACGGATTGCGCAGATACATTAGCAGTCGTCGAAATATCCCCGGTCGCCACAACGTTATGTAGATTTAGATCGGTATCGGGGGTGCTATAATCTGTCGAAAGTTGCAGCGAATGCGCACCAATAGTGCGGATTGCGCCCCCGTCGCGATACCCCGAATACGCCGAGAAACCGATATCACCTACCGATGTGTAAGCGCCATCCGTTCGAAATAGCGTGATATTATCGCCGCGAACTCGAAAAAAACTAGATCCGGTAGAACTGAATGTATTGTCTACCGCGCCCAACGTCGGCACGGTCGTCGCGTCCACCTTCGCAGCGGTCACGCTGGCGTCGGCTAGTTTTGCCGTCGTAATCGATCCGTCTGCGGGCGTCGCGTTGATCGTCTGCCACGTACTATCGCCCCGCAGGAATTTAGTACTCACACTGGTACCCGTACCCAGATTCGCACTCGGAACGATGCCTGTCAGGTTACTGGATGCAAGTGCGGTGAGATTCGCGCCGCTGAGAGCGGGTAATGTCGCTGGGAAACGGGCGTCGGGGACCGTGCCGCTGGTGAGATTCGATGCGTTCAGCGCGGTGGTATCGCCGCCTCCCACGAGTTGCCACGTCGGAACCGTTGCGATGAGCATGTACAGCGCCATCGTATCGCGCTGCAACGCGAGCTTGCCCACGTCGCCACTGCCAAAGCCGATGGCGCTCGTTCGCGCGCTCGCGTTGGCATACGTCCAATTGTAAGGCACATGGATTTGCCCGGGCGGTAAATCGCCGTGCGTGACGTTCGCCGCATACGATTCACCCGCGCTCAAAAATAACACCATGATCAGCACAGCCAACGCCGTTTGCACTCGACTTCTCATCGTTCCATCCTCCAAAAATGTCGCGGATCGCCGCGCGCGTTTTTTTAAATTGTCGCTTGCAATTTCCAGACAGCGGACACAGCCCACACACCTGCGCCCGAACTTAATCCGCCCACCGATTTCACGATCGGCTTAGCATCCATCGCCTGGAGTTCCACCGCGACTCCGGCAACCGTCGACGCGTCGACATTGGTAATAGTCTGTGTGCTTCCCGAAATATTGACATAAGCGGCCACCGTCGCGCTTAAATTGGTCACGTCCTGAAACGTCTGCCATTGCATTTCAGGCCCGCGTTTGCCGATGATGATCAACTCCTCACCGTCGATTCCATCGCGTTCAATAGCTCGCAATTTGTTCACGATGCCGAACACGTACGGCGTCACGTCGCCGATAAATTGGAGCGACCCGATTTTTGCATTTGAGACGGCCATCTGTTAATTGCCTCCGTTTCGAGCGGGTCGCACGCGCGGCAGATCGTCAACGATTTTGACCTCTTGAGGCTCGTCATTATCCTTTTTTTTCGTCACAGATTTATAGAGCATCTGGTTCCCGGCAATTACCGGATTCGCCATCCCGGCGAGCATATCCAGGACGTGAGTTTTTCCGTCCGCCGCGCCGCCCGTGAATTGGCGATATTCCTCACCCATGCGATTCAGAGGACGTTTGAGCGCAGCATATGTGCCGGCGCCTTCCTGCCGTTCAAATCGATCCAGCAATATTTTCGTCAACACTTCCTTTCTGTCGGGTATGCGATCCAGACCATTTTTCGAATTTTCCAATTTTCGTTTTTCGAGGTCCGATTGCTGCGCGACCGACAACATGCGTTGATCATCGGGAGCCATGCCAGCGATGTCCGCCTGTGTTTTGGCGAGCAAATCAGCAGGCGGATTGGCTTGAGTCGATTGAATCGCACTCCGGACGTTTCCTGCTGCCGCCCGCAATTTAGGGTCCAACAACGTCACATCCTTCAGCCAGGCGACCTCGCGTTCGTCCTTAGGGATTGCAGCGATTCGCGCTTTGCGTTCCTGCGTCGGGTTCTGAAAAAAAACTTCATCCTTTTTCAGCTTTTCGATT
>JANYFP010000031.1 GCA_025362555.1 Verrucomicrobiota bacterium | reverse complement strand
AGATGAGTGGGAACATCGTGGCCGGTGAAGAGCACGTAGTGGCCGGCAGTCGCAATTTTGACGGGGAATTCGCCGTGCTCATTCTGGAGTTTCAGGCGATGAAGTTTGCCGTCGGCGGCGAGGGTTTCGCCGGGGCCGGTGGTCTTTTCCCAATCAGAGAAAGCGAGGACAGTGGCGTTGATCGTGGTGGCGAGTTGCGTCTCGTTTGCGCCCGGCGTGGGTGCGATGACCACGTCGATCGAGTTGTGGTCATGTCCGCAGCTCTCCCCGCATTCGTGGTCATGGTCGTGGCCTTCGTGACTGTGATGATGGGCGCCGATAGTGAGGCGATATTCTCCCGCGGGCAGTTGATAAGCACCGGCCCACTCAAAGGGATATTCCGTCTCGAGGAACTGCGGATCGATGTCCACGGCGCGGTCGAGGTTGAAGCCATTTATGTTGATGACTTTGTCGAGCGCGATTTCGGCATTTTTCGTGCGATGAACCTTTGCGACCGCATTAATCGCGTGGATGCGTTTCTCCAGCGCATCGAGTTCGGTGGGCGCGATCAGATCGGATTTGTTGAGGAGAATGACATCAGCAAAAGCGATTTGCTTTACGGCTTCGGGCGAATCGTCGAGGTGGAGCAAAATATGTTTGGCATCGACGAGCGTAACGATGGCGTCGAGGCGGAAATTTTCCTTCATCTCTGGGTCGGAGAAAAACGTCTGAGCGACCGGGCCGGGGTTGGCGAGGCCGGTGGTCTCGATGAGAATGGCGTCGAGGCGGTCCTTGCGTTTCATCAACCGGCTGAGGATGCGGAGCAGGTCGCCGCGCACGGTGCAGCAGATACAGCCGTTGTTCATCTCAAAAATTTCCTCGTCGGATTGGATGACGAGTTGGTTGTCCACGCCGACTTCGCCGAATTCGTTCTCGATCACGGCAATCTTTTTACCGTGTTGTTCGGTCAGAATGCGATTGAGCAACGTGGTTTTGCCGGCGCCGAGGAAGCCGGTAAGGACAGTGACTGGGATGGGAGCGAGGGACATGAAGAGAGAGTAGGCTTGGATAAGTGAGCAATTTATCAAAGTCGTCAAACCGGGCTTTGCAACTCCCGGGGCTCGGGTGGTGGGGATAAAGCTGCCGGAGCATCCGTTCACTAAATGAATGCGGTGCTTCAGCCCGCGATTTACGTCCTGAAACGCGGGCAAAAACGCCGTGCTACCTCGGGCGTCAGCTGCCGCTCAAATTAGGCGATGTCCGAGCGACCGGGACTCTGATCGACGGCTACGTTATTCGCTTTCGCCCAATCGAGCATGAACTGATTCATAGCGTCGTCGCGGTAGCGATACCATTGGTCGATCACGCCGAGGCGTTCAGCGGTGTCTTTGAAATAGCGAAAGGCGCCTTTACCTTTGATGGCCCGCCAAAGCTGATCGGCGCTGGTGGCGTCTTCGATCATACCGATGAACCGCTCCATGTAGCGGTATTCATGGAATTCAAATTTATCCGGCAGCGCAATATAACGCTTGTCACCGGCCTCAATCGCTCGGGTGGCGGCGACATAATCCGCGCCCCACTCGCTGATGGCAGCATCGTCCTCGCCCTCCTCGATGGCGCGCGTCAGGTCCTCGTAGATAATCAGGACACGTCCGGTCTGAAGATCGAGCCACGCCGCCGATTCCTCGGAAACCATGTCGAGGGAGTCGGTCAGATCCATGAGTTTGACAGTCGTGGCCGTCGGACTGATAGGAATTATAGCAAAAAACCGCGCGCGGTGGAGAAAAAATTGCGCTGGCCGCGATTTTTCGTCCACCTGCTTTTATGCTGACCATCAGACCGACCAAAATGCTCGCGAAGCGGCTCGGGATTGACGTCCCCACGGTGGTGCCCGTGGGTTCGAATCGCATCGCGGATTGGTGTGCGCATGAGTTTCAATGCGGGCAGTATCGCTATTTGATTTACTGTAACCCGGCTTCGATTTTTCCCGGTCTTCTTGTACGCTCGCGGCGTAGCTGACGATTGCGCGCTGGTTGCGCGCTTGGAAGAAAACTTGCGATCAACACAGTGCAATCAAGCCGACTGGTTGAATTAGGAGAGGCAAGGGCGACGCGACTCGTAAAAGTTGTGATACCAAAACGTGCAATTAGTGGGCATGCGCTTGAATCGGGCGGCCAAGCATTCTGTTTGTCACATCTTCGAGGTGGTTTCGAAAGTGATTGAAACTTGGCATATTGATTTGGCTAGAAGAAATCGTACCTTCTGAGACCAGATCAGCCAGATCGTGGGTTGTTTTCTGTTTTACACCCAAGCGTTCTTGAAGCTGGCACTTTGCGGAATTAGGCGCGTTGTCATTACCGGACAAGGATTCCTCAAGTCCCGCACAATTCTGGTAAGGATTTGTTTTCAGCGCACAAAGTAGCCAAGCCTCACTTTTTGGCTTTGGCACCATGGGCACGCCTAGTTCGAAGTCAGCCGCACGAAAACCATCCTCAATTGAAGTCCGCTTTATTTCATACATTTTGGCTTCCGTTGAACGCGTGCCGTCAGCGTCTCGAAAAAGCACGGCTGCAACTGGGCAGTTGTGAGCAAGTGCTTTTTGGTTTGCGATTGATGCGAGCGCACGAGCTTCTTTGAAAAAATATCCACCTTCGTAGTCGCGTTTTTTTCCCATTGTGTAGGATTTTGGCAGAGCTTTGGAGGCCGCCAACCTCCGAGCCTCGGAAACGAACTCTACGGCGTCATTTGGTAACGAAAACCCGGCGCAAGATTCTACCAACTTTTCAATAATCCGCGCCATCGGACCAGGTTTGAAATCGGTACCTGAACACTCATCTTGACCATTTTCACATGCGCCGATGTCGCTCGGCCCTTCACCCGATATAACGAAGATCATTTTCCGCTCCCGGCGTGCGTGATTGTTGCGGCCGATTCGGCGGCCAAGCGCTCAACGATTTTGGTCAGATCAGTATCAACAAAGACCTCGCCTGGTCCCATCGCTTTGAGTTTGTATCCCGTTTCGGGTTGGTCGAAGTAGCGGCACGCTTGGGTTCGCCCGTCTGTTGTCTTGTAAAGTAGGATCACACTATTTTCGGCAACATGGTCCTCGATGAAATTGAGGATTACCGGACTGTGGGTCGTGACGATGACTTGTTTTCCATGCTCGCCCAAACCGACTAGAAAATCCATCAGTTTTTCAATTAAAGCGGGATTGATTCCGTTCTCGATTTCGTCGAGCAACAGCACTTGGTGCTCGGTGTATTGCTGAGAAAGAATGGCAATTACCCGCAAAAATCCATCGTTGATATGCCCGGCATCGACAGCGCTTTGTTTGGCGTAGTGCTCAAAGATACGCAGGCTCTTCCAGCCCGCGCGATAGCCCTTAACGGTCCATAGTCGTAGCTGAGGATAAAATTGTCTGAGAGTAACCAATAACGCTGTCTGCTTTTCGAAAGAAAGCTGATCAAGAAATGGCGATAGTTTTTCTCCGCTTGCTCCGATGTCGTTTGCAGCTCGCGCTTTTTTTCTCATCAACTGAGGCGAAAGCAGTTCTAATGAACGCAGACCTTGGAGCGCTGCTTTTACCTCGGCAATTTCGGGGCGAGCGTCCGGCAGTTTAAGCGTAGACAAAACTGACCCTTGGTACTCGAAGGGGACTTTTTCAAATTCATGATATTCAGTTGAGCCTGCGCGCGCCACTTTCAATCTCCCATCATCCAAGGTCAGTACTGTCTCGTTGCCCACGATAATCATTTCTGCGGTGCAGCGAAGTTGCGTCGTGTTGAACCGGGCGATCCACTCAATTTTGGAGCCGGTCGAAGTCTTAAGACCCACTGTAAAGTTTATTACTGGTGTCTTCTTTCCCAAATGGCTGACCAGTTCGCTCTTCTTCCATTCACGATGATCAAGCCATGATTGCACGCTCCCAGCCGCAACTTGTGCGATGAAATCGAAGGCTTGGAGCAAGGTTGATTTACCAGCTCCATTCAAACCTATCAGGCATGTAAAACCGTTGAGCTCGTGCGGAGCTGGGGGGAGCTCGAAGTCGACCAGCGACTTGAAGTTATCGATCTTGAACCGTGTGATCATGTCTCGCCGACATCGAAAGCAATTTTGGGCTCGTTGGCGAGACCTTCGTTAGTGCCCTTAACGCGGGTGAGGAGGTGCTGAATTTTTGCTTCGTAGCGGGTAATGAGCATGCGAGGGCGGTGACAAGGTGGAAGTCGAGGCGGGGCGGCAAGGGCGAAGGAAGAGTTTTTGCACTTCGTCTGGGCTTTTGCGCTTCTCCCGATAAGGAAGGGGGTGCAGTCTTTGAATCTTATGGCGGACTGTGCTGTCTGCTGTCCACCGCCCATGTCGCTACTTACCCTTTCTTCGCTGAGAAAATCCTTCGTTTCGCCGGACGGCGGACGGAAGGTGATTGTTGATGTGCCGGAGTTTTCGCTCGAGGCTGGGCAGCAGTTGGCACTTCGAGGGGAAAGTGGCTCCGGAAAAACGACTTTTCTGCATTTGATCGCGGGGATTTTGGCCGCTGATGCTGGCTCAGTGCTGATCGGTGATCGTGACATGGCCAAGTTGTCGGAACACGCGCGTGATCGGCTGCGCGCAGAGAGCATTGGCTACATTTTTCAGACTTTCAATTTGCTCCAGGGGTATTCGTGTCTGGAAAATGTGCTGCTCGGAATGGCATTTGGTGGCGGCGGGGTGGATCGCCCGAGGGCCATGGCGATGTTGGAACGGGTTGGGCTGAGTCATCGCCTCCATCATTTTCCACGTCAGCTTTCTACGGGCCAGCAGCAACGTGTCGCAGTGGCGCGGGCGCTGGCGAACCGGCCCAAGCTGGTGTTGGCCGATGAGCCGACGGGCAATCTCGATCGAAAAAATGCCCGCGAAGCTCTCGCGCTCATTCGCGAAACGTGTCGCGAGAATGGAGCCAGCCTATTGCTCGTAAGTCACGATCCGGAGGTGCTCGGGGCATTCGAGGACGTGCGTGATTTTGCGGAGATTAATCAGGCGTTGAAGGAGGTCGCGCCATGACACTTCCGCTGATCATTCGGCGCAGTCTGCGCCAGCACGCGTTCTCTACGACCATCACGGCGCTCGCGATTGCTCTCGCGGGTGGTTTGCTGATGTCGGTCTGGGTGGTGAAGGAGCAGGCGCAAAAAACTTTTACGCAGGTGAACACCGGTTTCGATGCCGTGCTCGGTGCTCGCAGCTCGAAGCTGCAGCTCGTACTCAATGCGATTTTTCATCTCGAAGCATCGCCGGGCAATGTCGCCGTGGCTGATTACGAATTCATCAAGAAACATCCGGCGGTGAAACTCGCGATTCCGATCGCGGTCGGAGATAATCTGCGCGGGTTCCGGATTGTCGGAACGATTCCTGAATTTTTCAGCGATGTGGAATATTCGGCGGGGAAGAAATTCACCTTCAGTGCCGGCGGGCTTTTCGATCCGGCCGCGAAAGAAGCGGTGCTTGGCAGTTTCGCAGCGCAGCAATTAGGGCTGAAAGTGGGCGATGCGTTTCATCCGTTTCACGGGTTGGTCTTCGATGAGAAAAACCAGCACGCGGATACTTTTCACGTTACGGGCATTCTCGCTCCGTCGAATACGCCCGCGGATAAAGTGGTGTGGATTCCATTGCGTGGGTTGCAGACGATGGCCGGGCATGATCCCAAGGTGGCGACCGACGTGAGCGCGGTGCTCATCCAACTGCGTTCCCCGGCCGCGGGTTTCATGCTCGATATGATGTACAACAAACAGGGCAATCGACTGACGTTCGCGTTCCCGATTGGTGCGATCATGGCCGAGCTGTTTCAGAAAATCAGTTGGTTCGACCAAGTGTTGGCGCTCGTCGCTTATTTGGTCGCGCTGGTTTCGGCGGCCGGAGTATTGGCGGCGATCTATAATTCAATGACGGCTCGTCGCCGGGATATTGCGATTTTGCGTGCGCTCGGTGCGGGTCGAATGCTGCTTTTTAGTGCCATCGTGATCGAAGCGGCGGTGATTGGAGCGCTCGGCATGGCGGCGGCGTTTGGGGTTTATGCGGTCATTCTCACCGGTGTGGCAGCGGTGATCCGCGCGCAGACGGGCGTGCTGTTGGAGACGTTTGCTTATAATCCGGTCATGCTGTGGGCACCGCTCGGCATGATTGTGTTGTGCGCGCTGTGCGGCGTGCTCCCGGCGTGGAAAGCGTATCGGACGGATGTCGCGGAGAATCTTTCGCCAGTATCGTGAATTCTTTTTCTAACTTAGAGTTCGAGGTGGAGCGCATTGACCCCAATGCGCTTGGTTCGTTCGCACTCAAACCAGCGCCTTGGGGTCAATGCACTCCACCGGTTAAATGAAGTCGCTCAGTATTTTGTTGGCATTTTCTGGACTGGCGACGCTGGTTGCAGTCTTCGGCGTCGGCTGCCGCCGGTCAGCGGACAAGGAGGAGATCGCGCCTGTTCCGAAACACGAACACCATCCACCGCACGGCGGTACCGCCGTGGTGTTGGGCGCTGAGGCCTATCATCTCGAACTCGTGCGCGATGCGACGACGGGTGCGCTTCAAGTGTACGTACTCGACGGCGAAGTGGAGGGTTTTATCCGCATTTCGGCAACGAGTATGGTCATTGACGCAGTGGTGAATAACGCCCCGCAGGTACTCGGATTGCGTCCGGTTGCCACTACTGCGACAGGCGAGACGGTCGGCGACACGGCGCTGTTCGAGGGGCAGGCCGAGTGGTTGAAAACTGCCGGCAATTTCGACGCGACGCTGCGGAGCATTACGATTCGCGGGACGACTTTCACCGACGTGAAATTCAATTTTCCTCAGGGCAATGACCACGAGTAGCTGAAAGACGCAGATATCGTCAGCGGTTCATCTTCCGGGCTGATTCGTTTCGTGGTAGCTTCGGAGTTGCCGCGACGCTCCGGTCTGTTGCGCTGATGAGATGAGCCATTTGCCGCCACTGCCTGCCGAACCACGCCCGGGACTTTATCGCCATTACAAAGGCAATGATTACCAAGTGCTGGGACTGGCGCACCACACAGAGACGGAGGAAGTCGTGGTCGTTTATCAGGCGCTTTATGGCACCCGCGGACTGTGGGTGCGGCCGGCGGCGATGTTTAGCGAGACGGTCGATTTCGGCGGAAAACGGGTGCCGCGATTCGCACGGGTGGAGAATTGAAAGTTCTTGATGGGCGAGTTTCAGCTGGTCCGGTTTATGGAGCTTGCTTGCAAGCAAGCTCCTCCATCGAACTAAGCTCAGAGCGGCGACTGTCTACCAGCCCACTGCGTAGCGCACCAGTCCCAGCAACGCGGCGCCTCCGACCACGGGGATGATATCCCATTTGAATTTTTGCAGTCCGATGAATGCGATGAGTGCGATGGCAATGCCCGCCCAATTCACCGCAGCTCCGCTCGGCACGAGCACGTGCAGGCCGAACCACACGGCAAGATTGAGCACGACCCCGACGACGGCCGCCGTGATCGCGGAGAGGGCGGCGCTGAGGTTTGCGTTGTTGCGCAGGCGCTCAATATATGGCGCGCCGAGGAAGATCCAGAGAAAGCACGGGAGAAAAGTTGCCCACGTGGTCATCGCTGCGCCGAGGGTGGCGCCGAGCAGCGGCGAAAAGGGCGCGGGCATTTTCCACGCACCGACGAAGCCGACGAATTGCAGCACCATGATGAGCGGGCCGGGGGTGGTCTCGGCGAGGGCGAGTCCATCGAGCATTTGCCCGGGTGCGAGCCATTGAAAATGTTCCACCGCCTGCTGGGAGACGTAAGGGAGAACCGCATACGCGCCGCCAAACGTCACCATCGCGGCCTTGCTGAAAAACAGTCCCTGCTTGAAGAGCACATGGTCCCAGCCGAGCAGTGCGCCCGCGAGGAGAATGGGTGCCCACCACAGCAAGCCGCAGACCGCGCACACCCGCAGCGCCCGCCCGAGCGACGGGACGGCATGCGTTACGGTCTCTTCGCCAAGAACACTTTCGTTGTTCGGTTTTCCGCCGTGTCCTTTCACGACCTGGAATTTTCCGGGGAGCAGTTTGTCGCCGACGAAACCAACGAGCGCGGCGCCTGCGATGATCAACGGAAACGGCGCGCCGAGAAAAAAGATCGCGGCAAAGGCGAGGGCGGCGAGCGACCACATGATTTCGTTTTTAAGCGCGCGTTTGCCGATGCGGATGACGGCCGCAAGGACGATGGCGAGCACGGCGGGTTTGAGGCCGTCGAAGATTGCCGAGATCCACGCGAGATTGCCCCACGCCACATAAATAGTGCTGAGCAGCCAGAGAATAAAGGCCGACGGGAGCACGAAGAGGACGCCTGCGACAATGCCGCCGCGCGTGCGGTGCAAGAGCCAGCCGATGTAGATCGCTAGTTGCTGCGCTTCGGGGCCGGGGAGCAGCATGCAGAAATTCAGCGCGTGAAGAAACCGTTCCTCGCTGATCCATTTCTTCTTTTCGACCAGTTCCTCGTGCATGATGGCGATTTGCCCCGTCGGCCCGCCGAAGCTGATGAAGCCGAGTTTCAGCCAAAAGCGAAACGCTTCCGCGAAAGTCGGATGAGGGCGGACGGCTGATGGAAGTTCACTCATGCGGCGCGGAACAGTGGATTTTGAGCGAGTGGTGATTGGGCGCGACTATATCGAGTGATGAAATAGTATTCGGGTGGGCCGGTGAGCGATACAATCTTGGTGGTTTTTGGGCCACTTCAAAAAATCAGGAATATTGTCTCGCGAAGGAGGCAAGGGAGCGAAGGTGCGGAACGAGAAATGTATTTGGATGATTAGGCCTTCGCCTCCTTCGAATCCTTCGCGAGACAACTTAGGTGCCCCAGATTGGATTCATTCGGAGTCGAATTCTGGAGTGTAGGAGCTTGTTCACAAGCGATTCAGGGTGATGATGCTTATCGCCGGGAATTTTGATCGCTTGTAAACAAGCTCCTCCATCCGGAACGGGATTCTCTGGCAGGATATACGGTGAAAAGGTGGGCCCGATATCGCCGACCTTCGGATGAGAACCGGCAATCAATTTTAATGGGTCGCCTTTTCACCGAATGAAAAATCGTCAAATAGCGTCACGCTGTCGGCTTTGGTCCAGACGCCGACTTTTCCGGCGGCGGTGATGCTGCCGTCGTTTGCTTCGATGACTTTATGGCCGTCAAAAATAACCGTGAACTGAGTACCGCTGAATTCCACCCGCAGCGTGTGCCACACCGCCGGAGTTACTTTGGTGTCAGTGCTTTTGAATGAGATCCGGCGGCCGTCAATCGTGTGGTAAATGGTGACGTTGTCCTCGAGCGCGTTGGCGCGGGCGACGTAGTAATTGTTCGTGTCCTGGCAGCGCCAAATGACGCCGCCCGCCTGGTCTTCGCGACCGGCTACCGACTTGAATTTTACCTCGACGAAACCGTGTTTTAAGGCGGCTCCGTCCTTGAGGCAAATGGGATAGGTGGCCGCACCTGATTGCTTGAGCACGTTTGGCGGGCTCGACGCATCCGGGTCTTTTTCAACTGTCCAGTGCGCGGTGCCCGAACCGGTCTGTGTCGCCGTCCATCCGGCGGGTGGTTGACCAGGAATGGCGGCATCAAAGTTTTCCGCGCTGGCGAATGTAGCCCCAGCCGCAAGTGCGATCAAGAGCACGATGAGGCGGCTTAATTTCATGGGGCCGGTTTTAGGGGTGACTCCTGCAGAGCTAGTGCCCGCTTCAGCGCGGTCGCGAGCTCGATGGCCGCGCCTTTGCCCCAGTAGTGCAGGAATAGATACCGCGGCGATTCCTCGGTCATGTGCTGATGAATGGCGACAATGTTGATGTTCGACGTGCGCAGGGATTTTAGCACCGGTTGCAGTTCGCTTTCGAGGACGCAAAAATCTCCGTCGACCAGCGCGTTGTCGTCGGTGCCCGCAAAGGCCGCCCACGTGTTTACGCCCATCTCTTTTCCGACCTCGCAGCCACAGGCCATTTTGCTGATGCGGCCAAAGACGAACTTCACCATGCCCTCTTTGGCTGCGGCTTTCGGACCGAGGACGGTTTCCAATGGAGGAACAGTGATCTGATTTTTAGTTGGGGCGAACCCAGCGCCGAAAAGTTTCGCCGGAGTGGGATTGGCGGCGCGGATTTCCTTCACCTTGTTGAGTGCTGTTTTTACTGCGCCACCGAGTTGTTCCACGGAGCCTTCCCCGCCGATGTGCATGAAATATACGTGGGGATCGTCGAAGAAAAAGTGATTGTGCAGCGCGGTGATATTTAACCCAGCGTCGAGTGCGGCACTCATGACGGGATTTACCTCGTCGGGGAAAAGGACCAGATCACCCATGACCATCGTTTCAGTCTTCATGCCACTCTTGAAAGCTGCCCAGGAGGTGAGGCCCATGAATGGCGGTATCTGCCAGCCATCGACGCTTACTTTCACGTCGTTGCGTGGGGCCGTCACTTTGAATACGCCTTCCGCTTCGTTGAGCACACCTTTGAGGCCGGTGGCGGTTTCGATCTTCACGGTATCCAAAGCGGCGCACACGAGCGTCGGCATGAGGGAAATAAGCAGGGCAATTTTAAGTTTCATCATGGTGAATGCGGTTTGGCCGAACGATTGGACGCAGTGGAATACCTGTTTCTACGGCGCAATTAGGTCAATCTCGGAGCAACTGATGACGGTCAGCCGGAGGCGTGTAAAGTTTTGGAATGTTGTCTCGCGAAGGGAGCGGAACGAGAAATGTATTTGGATGATTAGACCTTCGCCTCCTTCGAATCTTTCGCGGGACAACTTCAGGGATTCTGATTGGATTTGTTTCGGAGTCGAATTCTGGAGTGTAGGAGCCTACATTCGGACTGAGATTCCTCGGGGGGGGCTCTGGCTGGAGTCCTCGCGTTCGGTGGTGCCCCTGATTATCCGATTGGCAGGGCGGGCGGCATGGCTATCCCTGAGGTTGTCGTCATGTCATCGCTTCCTTCCAGTCAAGAGCTGAGCTCCGCCACGCCACGCGTGATGGCGCTGCGCGGCAAGACTCTCGTGCTCGACGGGCAACCCAAGATCGTTGGCATACTAAATGTTTCGCCTGATTCATTCTTTGACGGTCAGGCGGATTTCTCGCCTGAAGCGGCGCTCGCTCGCGCAGAGCAAATGGTGGTGGAAGGTGCGGCAATGATTGATCTCGGCGGACAATCCACGAGGCCTGGTCATGTGGAGATCAGCGCGGAGGAGGAAATCGCGCGGGTCGTGCCGGTGATCAAGTTACTCGCCAATCGCATTTCGGTTCCGCTTTCCATCGATACTTACAAGCCGGAGGTCGCGCGCGCGGCCGTGGCGGCGGGCGTGGATTTCATCAATGATGTGTTTGGTTTTCAACGGCACGTGGCGCTTGCGGAAATTGCTGCGGAAAATCAGTGTGGCGTGATTTTAATGCATCAGGACGCGGCTCTGGCGGATTTGAGCGGCGATCTCATGGCGCGGATCAAATCGTTTCTTGATCGCTCGATTTCAATTGCGGTAGCGTCCGGGGTGGCGCGCGAGCGGATCATTCTCGATCCCGGAATTGGTTTCGGCAAAACGCACGAACAGAATTTGGCCATCCTCGCGCGCCTCGGTGAGTTGCGTTCGCTGGGTTGCCCGCTGTTGCTCGGGGCGTCGCGGAAGTCGGTGATCGGAAATGTGCTGTCGCTGCCGCCGGACGAGCGCTTGGAAGGCACGCTGACCACCACCGCGCTGGCCGTCTGGCAAGGGGTTGAGTTCTTGCGCGTGCACGATGTGCGCGCCAACGTCCGCGCAGCGCGCATGGCCGCGGCGATTCGACTAACAACTTCTTACTTACAATGACCGGAAAAATTCACCTGAAAAACATGGCCTTCTACGGCTATCACGGTGCGCTCGCAGAAGAGAACACGCTGGGCCAGCGCTTCCTCGTCGATCTGACGCTGACGCTCGATATCGCCGAGGCCGCGCGCACCGACAAGCTCGATGCTACGGTGGATTACGTGCGGATTTACGCGCTTTGCCGGAAAATCGTCGAACAGGAAAAGGTGAAGCTGCTCGAGACGCTGGCGAACGATATTCTTGTTCAAGTGCTCGCCACGTGTCCGCGCGTGGATGAAGCGGCCATCATTGTGCGCAAACCGTCCGTCGCGCTCGGCGGGCCGCTGGATTACGTCGCCATTGAGACTTCGAAAAAGCGATAATGAAGACGGCGTACCTCGGCCTGGGTTCAAATCTTGGCGACCGTCGGGGGCGCTTGGTCGACGCGTTGCACGAGCTGGTGGTTGATCCGGCGATTTCAATCGTGCGTGGCTCGTCGGTGTATGAATCGACGCCGGTCGGGGTGCTTAACCAACCTGATTTTTTAAATTTGGTGGTACAGGTTGAAACGGAATATCAGCCTCTGGCTTTGTTAGACGCGTGCCTTGCGGTTGAGGCGCGGCTTGGGCGCGAACGGCGCGAGCGTTGGGGGCCGCGCACGATCGATCTCGATGTGCTCGCTTACGCGCAAATGCCATGGGATGACGAACGCCTCATCCTCCCGCATCCTCGGATGCATGAGCGCGGCTTTGTGCTGACGCCATTGGCGGAAATTGCGCCAGAGTTTCAGCTGAATGGCGAGAGCGTGCAAATTCTCGCGGCCCGGGTCGGGACCGAGGGTTTGCGGCCGGTGCTATCGTGGGGCGAACTCAGTGCGTTGGTCGGGCAGCGGAAACGATGGGCGGATGCGTCATGATCGTTGAGGAAATTAATTCGACTCTTTCGTCTGAATTGCTCGCGCGGGCGTGGTGTCATCGGCCGGGATTTTTTTATCTCGATAGTGCCCGGCCGGAAGGAAACGGTCGTCCCGCTTTTTCGTTCATGGGCTTTGATCCGTTCCTCACGTGGCGGGTGAAGGACGACCGAATTACGGTTCAGTCGGGCGACGTTATGGAGGTGTTTGGCGAGGAACCGCTGGCGCATTTGCGTGGGTTGATGGCGCGGTATCGAACTTCAGAGCGGAGCGAGATTCCTTTTTGTGGCGGTGCGGTGGGCTACTTCGGTTACGAATTTGGTGCGCGCGGGGAAGGTGTTTTACCGTCCTCGCCCCAGGTCGGTGATCTTCCGGATGCTCAGTTTGGTTTTTATGATGGGGTCATTGCCTTCGATCTCAGTTCCGGAAAAACTTTCGCGGTGGCGAATCCGGTAGCGCAGCGGAGTGCGGCGGCGATTATGGCGAATCTGCGGGCGGCGGTCAGTGATGCGTTGGCTGAGGCGCCGCCGGCGCCGGATCTGCTCCGCGCAGAAAAATCAGCGGCCGGGCCACTCGTCTCCAATCTCACGCACGAGGACTACTTGAAGCGCGTGCAGCGAGTTAAAGCATACATTGCCGCCGGCGATGTTTATCAGGTGAACCTCTCCCAGCGCTTCGAGGTGGGAACAGCAGAGCCTTCTTTTGCCATTTATGAGCGGCTGCGGAGATTCAGTCCGGCACCCTTCGGGGCTTATCTTAACGGGGGTGATTTTCAGGTTTTGAGCAGTTCGCCGGAGTTGTTTTTACGCATTGATGCCGAGGGTTGTGCCGTGACTCGTCCGATCAAGGGCACCCGCCCGCGCGGACGGGATACGGTGGCGGACCAGCGACTGAGCGCCGAGTTATTGGCGAGCGAGAAGGATCAGGCGGAGCTGCTTATGATAGTGGATCTGGAACGGAATGATCTGGGCCGGGTGTGCGGTTTCGGGTCGATCCGAGTGGAGGAGCGCTGTCGTCTGGAGGTGCATCCGACGGTATTTCATTTGGTCGCGACGATTTCCGGGCAATTGGCGGAGGGGTCTGATCAATTCGATTGCTTGCGCTCGATGATGCCCGGTGGCTCAATCACCGGAGCTCCGAAAATCCGCGCCATGCAAATCATCGATGAACTCGAACCGTGCCGCCGTAATATTTATACGGGGTCGATCGGTTATTTGGGTTTTAATGGGAGGTGTGATTTGAATATCGCCATCCGCACGATTCTTTGTCGTGAAGGGTCCGCCTATTATCAGGTGGGCGGCGGGATTGTGTCGGACTCCGATCCGGAATCAGAGTATCAGGAAACACTGACGAAAGGCCGGGCGATGCGGGCTGCGCTGCTCGGAGAGGAAATCCCATGAATACACCCACTGCCGATTATTTGGATTTTGCGATGATCAATGGCGTCATCGTCGCCATCGAGGAACTGAAAATTTCACCGCTGGGCGCGGGCTTTATGTTCGGCGAAGGTTTTTTTGAAACCATCCGCGTGGAGAATGCAGAGCCGGAACTGTTTGATGCGCATTACGGGCGTCTCTCGGTATCCTTGGGCTATTTCGAAGCGACGCCGCGGTCTTCCCGCGATGTGCTGCATGCCCGCTGCTGTGAAGTGATCGCCACCAATTTTCTGGTGACCGGCAGCCTGAAGGTGATCGTGTTTAAGGATGCGGGTGGTTGGGCAGAGATAATTCTTGCCCGCCTGGTGAGCTACTCGACGGAAGATTACGAGCGAGGTTTCAAACTTAAGACGACCTCGTGCGATCACCGCGTCGATCCCATTCATTCCCTGAAGTCGTTGAATTATTTGACTAATATTTACGCGAAACGGATGGCGCTCGCCGCCGGATTTGACGAGGCGGTGTTGGTTGATCCACGCCGGCAAGTGCTGGAGGGCTCAAGCACGAATGTGTTTATGGTGAAGGGCGGCCAGGTCAGCACGCCCACGTTGCAGTGTGGGATTCTGCCTGGCGTGATGCGGGCCTGCGTTATTCACCGATTGGCTCCACCCGGGATCAGTGAATGTGCGATCAGTCTGGATGAATTGCTGTGGGCCGACGAGGTATTCGTTACAAACTCACTCCTGGGGATTATGCCGGTGGCGCGGATCGACGAGTCCATCTACGACCTCAACACCAACGTGGTCACGCGCTCGTTGATGAGTGCGCTTACGTTACATTAAAAAGTGGGGCGGGTTTCACGCAGAGTGAAGGCGTGATTTTGGTTCAGAAGCGGTACGTCCACGCGGCTTTTAATGAACTGACGTTTTGGGTGGGGCGGAAGTTCTCGCCCTCGGTATCGTATCCCTGATTGACGATAAAGTAGAGGTCGTTGCCCGGCTGGACGGTCCATTTAATGCGGAAGTTTACGCCCATCAGTTCGGAAAAATTGTCGTATTGGCTGAGCAGGCTGAACTGCAGGTCAGGGGTGACGGTATAGATGATTTTTGCGGCGAGGAGTTGAGAATCGAAATTGCCTTCCGGCAGTCGGATCTGGCGGAGCGTGCCGTTCACGCGGAACTCGAAGTGATGGGACGGTCGCCAGCCGAGTTGCAGTTGAGTGTCGGTGCGATGGCCGGAGTAAAATCCACCCGTGGAAAAATTAAGCCGAAAATCGACCGGGCGGGAGAGCGTGCTGCCGGTGATGATGCGGACGGAGTTCCACCGGTAATTGTTATCGGGAATTACGATGCCGGGCCGGATCTCAAATGGGGCGTCAAGCACCTCGCGATGCTCGCTATAATTGATATAGAAATAATCCCCGCTGCGCGTATCGGCTTCAAAGGTCGGGAACCAATAGGTGTGTTCAAGCGGTCGCCAGTGCAAATCCGAGACGTTGTCGGTTTCAAGCGTGGTTTCGATGACGTTGATTAGGTGGTCTTGAAAATACCAGCGATAGCGATTCCAGAGATGCAGTTGGTTGATGCCAGTCCGTGGTACGAAACCGAGCGCGGGATCGAAGTCGGTGCCGATACGGGTGAAGCTGTAGTTGAGTTCGAACGGTTCGTTAGGGTAGGTGATTGAGAACGTGCCGGCTGCGCTGCGGCTGCCGGTGTAGTCGGAATCCGTGACTTGGATCGAGGCGTGGGCCGACAGGGTTTTATTGTCGGCGAGGTGGCTGTTGGCGAAATTGAAATCGGCGCCGACAAGAGTATTTTTCCCGTTGATGCGCGGATCGCCGTGAGTGAAAATGACTCCGACGCTGGATTCATCGAGTACTTGGAACGCGGTTCGGCCGACGAGGAGGTTTTTCGAATCGACGCCTTCGTGAGCGTCGGTTTGGACGTCGAGGAGACCGACCGTTAACGGTCCGGCGCGGCCGGTGAGTTTGAGGCCGGCGAGGATATTTACTTGGGTGCCATCTTCGGCGAGGCCGATCCGGCGCGAGAAGAAGGGCAACGGATCGGTTTGAATACCGCCGAAGGTGAAGAGCGTGGCGTCCTGCGTGAAGAAACTGCGTTTCTCGGGATAAAAAAGCGCGAAGCGGCCGAGGTTGACTTGGCGGTCGTCCACTTCGGCGTCGGCGAAATCGGTGTTAATCGTGAGGGTGGCTGCGAGTGACGGCGTGACGTGCCAGACGAGATCGAGACTGGGTTTGAATTCGTAGGTTTTTTCATCTCCAGTCGGATTCGAATTGTGGGAAATGCTGGCGGAGGGTTTTAGGTCGATCCCGCGGCCCTGGTGCAATCCGGTGAGGCCTGTGATTTCCCCCAGTTCCGGCAGGAAGAGGGCGGTCTTGGTCCGCATGTAGCCTGACCAGCGCACGTATTCCTGTTTGCGCCGGATCACCCGGGAGACGTTGAAGCCCCAGTTGCGGTTGGCTGGATCGAACGCAACGCTCTTCACGGGAATGGCGAATTCAGCGCTCCAGCCGGCGGCATCGCGCGTGACTTTTCCGTACCAAATGCAGTCCCACTGTTTGTTCGGTTCCTCTTTGTTTTGAATCAGCCCCTCATGTTTTCCTCCCGCCGCAGTGAGGTCGAAATAGTAGCCGTCATTTTCCCGGTGGAAAGTGTCCAGCACGATGCGGGTGAAATCGTCAGAGTCGGTCTCCTGATCGTGTTGCATGGAGTAGGCCCGGATGCCGGCGAGGCCAGCGGTATCGTGACTGCGGACGGCAATATAAACATTGTCGGAATCATAGGTGATCCAGAATTCAGTGTGCTCGGTGGGGGCAAAATTTTCTTCGGGGTAAACCTGACGGAAGCTGTCGCTGTGGGCGGCATCGCGCCACGCGAGGTCGTCGATAATGCCATCAATCTTCGGCGGCGTGGTGGTGCCGCGCACCTCAAGGGAAGGTGCGGCGCGTAAACCGGCGGTGGCCATCAGGCAGAGTGTGGCGGCCATTAGGAAACGGGCGTACATCGGAAGATGGCGAATAGAGTGTGGTTTTCTGCAGAAGTGAAACCCGGAAATGAGGTGGGTTGCGGGTAGAACTGCCGTTGCTCGGATTGGTTACAGAAAATGAGGTGGCAGAGTCAGCTTTCGGTCGCGCTTCGTTTTATGCTCGCCGCCCGCTCGGGCCGGTGTGTTTGCTTGGGTTGGTTCATGGTGAATCGCGCTTCCCGCGAGCCAATTTGTACTACATCGGGGCAATGTGCTCTTGCCTGGCAGCGGTGATCGCCACCTTGAGTTTGGTCATTGAAGTGCGTGAGTTGACGCGCTGATAAAGCCTCGCGTCGGCGTGGAGGGACGTGGCACATGCGCCGGCGGCTGGTTTCTCATTCCGCCTTGCGAACAAATTGAGAAATATTTCAGCTAGAAATTACCCACCCCATTTACGTCAAGGCCCGTTCTGCTTCAGCCATCGTATCGCAGGTGATAATCGGCAGCCCGCGCGGATAGTGGAAGATCGACATGATATTAAATCCAATGTCTTTGCGCCGGTTTGGAATCACGCGAACGATTCGGGCGATGCCACAGCTTCGATTGCGATCCATGGTTCGTTCGATATACGGCACGCAGAGCAACTGCATGGATTTCAGCTCTGTCAAATCGGTTAACAACGAATACCCTCGTGGCATCGTCGCCAATGCCGCGTCGACCTCCTTTTCGTAATGTTCGATCTCGGCGAGACCGATGTCGCCGAAAAACGAGAATTTCAGCAAATTTCCCGCCGGATCGGCGGTGACGCGCACCTCATTTTTCACGGTGGGATTCATGGGACCAAAGTCGAGGATCGCAGTGCTGTACAATAGCCGAAATAATCCTCGCGTAGCATCGGGTCGAGCATCGGGCGGACGTCTTGTGATCGGCGAACGGAATGCTCAAGGGCGACGCTGCGATGCATGATGCAGCGAACTTAATTGTTCACGCGGCGAAAGCAAACTGTCGGTGGCGGATTTATCTCTAAAATCGTGCCGCGCACCGCCACAGATTATGATTTGGGCGTGATGGGATAAAAATTACTCCGCCTTCATGCCCTAAGCCAGTCGCGATGGTATTTAATCATGTCAACTAATAGTATACTTGAGCGCTCGGGGCCATTGGGTCGGCGAGTGGGGGTAGGGTGATGGGCGCTTCCTTGGTTCACGCCGCAGTGGATGATCGCGCTGCGGCTGCAGCTTTCGATTCAGTGGTCGCGAGTGGGGGTTGAGCTTGGGTGACAGTTGGCTGACTCGTCGCGCCATGAACGGCGAGCTGCGGAAGTTTACTGGATCGCTTTACTTCGGACCTCGGCTCCTTCTGGTTACTCCATCTTCGTGTTGCTCACGAAGGCGACGCGTGTGCTGTCCGGTGACCACGACGGGACGTTGATCGTGCCTTGGCCGCCGTACACATACGCAATCACTCGCGGCGTTCCTCCGGTGATCGGCATCAGACGCAGATAAACCTGTTTGTAGTACGGATGATCATCCGGCTTCACGTCCTGACCAAAGGAAATGAAAGCGATCCATTTCCCATCCGGAGACACGTGCGCGAACCAGTTATTGAACTCATCGTTCGTGAGCTGTTCCTGCTCTGTGCCGTCGGTCTTCATGCGCCAGAGTTGCATCAAACCAGTGCGGGTAGAATTAAAGTAAATGTACTTTCCGTCCGGAGAAAACTCCGGGCCATCGCTCAATCCGGGTGTGTTCGTCAGGCGGATTTCTTCGCCGCCGCCGGAGGGGATTTTGTAGATGTCGTATTTGTCGGGACCATCGGCCTGCGCCTTGCGTCCGCCGGTGAACACCAGCCACTTCGCGTCCGGCGACCATCCGTGAAGGTAGGATGGTGATTTAGCGGTGATGCGTTTTGGGGTTCCACCGGTCGAGGGCAACGTGAAGATAACGGAATGGCCGGCGTCGTCGGCACTGTGGTGGCTGATGCCGAGCTGCTTGCCGTCGAACGTGAGGACATGGTCATTGTTGTTGCGAATGGCGAAGCCCGTATCGAGCGGTGCCCACTGTTTGGTCACGAGATCGAAAGTTTTGAGGTGACCTTTGTTGGGGCCGGGGCCGCTAACGTTCACGATTAAGGTTTTTCCGTCAGGCATCCAATTGGGTGCTTCGAATTGCTCGGGTGAGCTAGAGACGATTTCAAGTTTACCCGTATGGACGTTGAGAATTTCCAAGTGGCTGCCGATGTAGTCGCGGTACGGCTGGTAGCCGGCTTTCGGAGGTTGGATGATGCGCACATCTTTGATGACGGCCTCTTCTTTTACCTTGGGATTGTGCGCGCAGAGAAAGGGGCCGACGTTGACTTCGTCGCCGAGCGCGAGCTCGGGCAAGGTGGTGGAGACGAACGTTTCGCCATAGTGCGCGGAGGAAAAGATGAAGGTGTTGCCGCGGCGTTCGAGTTGGATCACGTCGCCGCCTTTGATCGGCAGTTCAATCTGTTCGGTGATTGCTCCTTTGCTGCGGCGAAATTGGAGTGAAGCGAGGCCGTCGCCATGCACGCAGGCGTCGGCGTACGCGGAATCAGTGTCGAGGGTGGATCGCACCATCCAGCCGAATTTGCGGTGCGGATCGGTGCCTTGGCCGACAAACTCGAAGCGGGCGCGGACGATGAAGTCGCCTTTCAACTTGTTTGAGGCGAATTGAAATTGGTCGGAGGAACCCCACAGATTAATGCCGCTGGCTGTCATACGATAATGTTGGATGGTTGGATCAAAGGTGGTCGAGCCGGCGATGGCCGGAGCGCCGACATCGGTGTGATCGGCAAATTGGCCGACGGAAGATTCGCTGGCGCGAGCCGCAGTGGCCACTAGCGCAGAGCAAAGTAGGAGACGGAGAATCAAGCGTGGGGGATTCATAATGGGCGGGAGGAGAAATGAAGCAGGTGCGGGGGCAGTGGATCGACTGCGTGGTCATCTGTGGGAGCGAGCTCCCACAGATTAATTGCATCCTTACGGTTTAAAGTAAAACGCGTAGGAATGCGCGGGTTTAGAATCCCATAGCTACGCCGCCGTCGACGGGCAAAATAGAGCCGGTGACGAATTTTGCTGCGGATGATGCGATGTAAACTGCCGCCCAACCTACATCCTCGGGGTCGCCGAGCCGCGCCATTGGCGTGCGGCTGATGATTTTGCTTTTGCGATTGGGATCACCGGCGAAAGCTTTGCGGGACATGGCGGTGTCGATCCAGCCGGGGGCGATGGCATTGACGCGTACATTGTGGGGTGACAGCTCGGTGGCCATGGTGCGAATCATGCCGATCATCGCGGACTTGGCGGCGGCATAAGCGACGACGAGGGGGATGCCGAACAGCGACGCCATCGACGCGATGAAAATCACGTTGCCGTGTTTCCGCTCGATCATGCCGGGGAGCACGACCTGCGAGAGGGCATGCGCGCCGAAAATATGCGTGTTCATCACCTGCTGGAATTCTTCGGGACTCGTTTCGATCGCTGGCTTTTTCAAATGCATGCCGGCGTTGTTGACGAGACACGTGATCGGTCCGTGTTCCTTCGTGATGCGGGCAATTAGTCCGGCTGCCTCGCTGAATTTTGTGATGTCGTGGACGACGTATGAAGCGCGATCGCCGAGACTGCGCACGGCATCGGCGAGTTCGGCTTCGCGCCGGCCGATGAGGACGACGCGCGCGCCGGCGGCGTGCATCGCGTGGGCGATGGCCAGACCGATGCCAGTGCCGCCGCCCGTAATCAGGGCATGCTCACCGTGCAGGGAGAATACTTCAGGGAAAGTTGATGTTTTCATGGAAATAGAAGGTTTATTTTTCGGGGAGGGACGCGTCAACCATGCGGCGGATTTCGCGGGTGTGTTCGGGGGTGCTGCCGCAGCAGGAACCGATGATGCCGGCGCCGGCCGCGATGACTTCGGGCACTGCACGGGCGGTGTCGGCGGGTATTTGTTTGTAGACGGCTTTCAAGTTTTCCAAGACCGGCAGGCCGGCGTTGGGCTGGACCATAATCGGCAGCGAACAATTTGCCCGGTAGAGACGTGCCACCATCGCGGCACCAGTCATATCCATGCCAGTCCCGCAATTGAGAGCCACAATATGTGCACCCCGCGCTTGGACGAATTCCGCCGCCTGCTCGGGTGAGACGCCCATCATGGTTTTGTAGAATGTGCCGTCCACGGACAAATCGTACGCGAGCGAAGCGATGATGCACGGGGCGTTTGCGGCGCGCGCGGCATCGATGGCAATGCCGAGTTCTTCGAGCGAGGTTTGTGTCTCGAGGATGAGGGCGTCGACGCCGGCTTTGACGAGTGCGAGTGATTGTTCCTCCAGGGCAGATTGCGCGTCGGCGGCGGAGAGATCACCGTAGGGTTCGAGGATGGCCCCGAGCGGACCGA
>JANYFP010000432.1 GCA_025362555.1 Verrucomicrobiota bacterium | reverse complement strand
GTTAGAGCTCGGCTATCTCCTCGTCGACCCCGCGCTCGGTGCACCGGAAACCGATTGGGCCGTTAAAATCTTCGACGCTCACTCCGACGATCTTGATGCCCTGCGACAGGCCGCGCGTCTGGGCAGAAGTGCGGGTCGCATGGAAAAGCTGGTCGCGCGTGGGGACAGCGATGCCGCTTGTTTCCTCGCCGACTATGAACGCTTCTTTGGCCCGCGTTTTGACCCCGAGGCCAAACCCGGATCACATCGCGAACGTTCCCGCAACTGGGCGGAAAAAGGTGCCGCCCTCTCCAGTCTCGACTGCCTCGCGCGCCAGGGAGCGTGGTTGATCGAAGATGCCCGCTTGACCGCCAACTCAGACGTGGCCGCGACCATGCAGGCCAACGGTCTCGTCTGCCTAAAGAAATCCGCGGAAGGCGAAAACCCGTTAGGCATGGTAAAATTCGGCGAAACTTACCGCGACGGCTCGGGCGTCGAACAGAATCCGGTCGAGGCGTCTCGTTGGTTCAAAAAATCCGCGGCCGCTGGCTCCAATCTCGGCAAATACGATCTCGCATTGGCCTTCTATAGCGGCGCCGGCGTACCGGTGGACAAACCCGCTGCCCTTAAGTTAGCGGGCGAAGCGGCCGACGAAATTCCCGCCGCCGCCAGTTTCTACGGTCTCAGTCTTTGGAGCGGAGACTGCGGCACGCAAAACGTGGACGAGGGCGTGAAGCAGATGGAGTCGGCCTTGAAAAAGGACGTCTGGATGGCAGGGCTAAATCTGGCGAAAATTTATCACCTCGGCTCTGGTGTGCCGAAAGACGAGCGCCGCGCCCGCGGTTATTTGGTCAAAGCGGCGGAGGTGGATGACCCGATGGCGCCAAGGTTGGTCGCAGAAGCCTTCGAAAAGGGCGAGATCATCGATCAGGACAAAGATGAAGCCGACACGAGATTCGAAGCGCTCGGCAACGCCCCCGGCGCCGGGCCGCGCACGGGCGGCTTCGTCGCGGCGCACTTCCTGCGGCAGGGAGACAAGAAGAAGGCGGCCTGGTGGGTGACCTACGGCGGGAGTGCGACCGACCCCGAAATCATCCGCGTCAAAAGCGAGCTCGCGCAGGACGTGAACGGGATGGTGGCGGCCGAACTCCCCGCGGCGTTGGCCACCTTGGATAAAAATCTCGTTCTCCTCGAAGTCGCCGCCACCGGCTACAAGCCCACCGCGGAGCGCAAGTCCTTTTTTCTCTACGAAGTACACTGCGGAACGAGTCATCGGGAACGCGACGATGACTATGATCGGATGGAGCAGCAGCCCGAATCCAAAGAACGGGCTCTGGTCCTCGGTGCCCGCGACGCGGCGCTGGCCGGCGAGGGAGATTTCGAAGCAGCGATCATCGCGCAACAAGGCTACTACGGCGACGATCCGGTGCGCGGTCCCCGGTTTCTCGCCGCCGTGAAAAAAATTGCCTTGGCTGACGCGGAACGCGGCGATGCGGAAGCGATGGACATCCTCGCCCGCCTTTCCTGCTACATGTTTTCGGAAGAGTATTTCCCGTACTGGGAGGCGGACGATCGGGTCGCCGTGAAGTGGTGCCGTCGCGCGGTGCTCGCCGGCAACCGTCGCTCGGTGGAGTGGATTGACCATTTCTACGCCGAACCCACCAACGTCCCCAAAGCGACGCCGCAACAAATCCAGCGCTGGAGAGTCTTCAGTGCCGAATTGTCGAAAATCAGCAATGACGACCCTGACAGCGCCGTCCTGGTCGCGGCCTGCGTCCGCAAATTCCTACCGTTGGATTAATCTAAGCCCACATAATACACGTAACGCGGGCTTCGCATAAAATGGAGACTAGCAGAGTTCGCAGCTTTGGCCATGGTTGGACGCAAAGCACTCTCGAAACCGAACTCCCCTTGGTCAACTCGATCCTCCCGGAATTTTCCGCGCGGGATCAGGCCCTCATGACACTTGGGTTCAGTACGCGCTTTCGCATCAGCGAACTGCTCTCACCTAATATCGCGGATATTTGGGACGGCGAGCGCGTGCAGCCATCGATAAAAGTTACGCGGACAAAGATGAAGGGTGGGGCAGGGTGATGTGCGAGGCGCCGAACCACTTTTCCCGAGTCGGTTTCATGGAGTGAGACTCACCCGCTAGGGTGCAAACCAAGTTGTGCATGCCGGCCTCGCGCGGGCTGGCATTGATGGCGATGGCGACTATGGCACGTACGCTACAGAGGACGTTTTGTCGGCGGGTGTATAAGAAGACACAGCACGACCTGAATCTCACTCGCGTGTGGTGGGACATTCGAGATGCGCGACTACGCAAAAATATCTTGACGTCGCTGAATAGAAATCACGCAAGCCATCATGGACCTTTCGATGCAGGTTGAACGAATTGACATGGCGCCGCGCGAAAGTTCCGGCCCACCTTCGTTCACTGCGTGGGAAGTAGAGTAGTGATCGGGAAACGCCGTGCCCACTATGGAATAAAACAAACAAAAAATGGACCCAGCCATTACCACAGCTAGTTTTGGCGAGTCTCGTGTTGTGGAACCTTCGCGTGACTTTGACGAGATACTCGTGCCGGATTGTATTGAGTAAAGACATGCCGCCTTTCTTTCCTGCGAAAAAGATACTGCGGGAATGTGAAGTCATCGTTTGGTGTGTTGTTGCCTTGTCCCGTCCCGTTTACAGAGCGGCCGGCCGAGCCTAGAAACGTCAAGCGGTTACTCAGAATTCCTCACTGAGACAATTCGTCTACCCTTTTTACGGTAGGCGGTCTCCCGTAAATTGGGTAGACGCACACTATTGTCCCGAACCTGGATTGAGTCGCAGATTGGCGGCATGACACAGGGAGAAGAAATTGAAGACAGTCGCAGCTTTTCAAGGCCCCGTCACCGCATATCGAAAATCGGATCAAATCACGGACTCGAACGCTGAGCCTATTTCGAAACTACAAACAGGCGTATGCTTTGGCCACACACAACCACCGACGATGACAACTGAACCTGATCATTTCTTTGGCGAACCGGCAAATCCACAACAGGAGGCTCGGCAAATGGCGGCGGAAGTTACCTGTCGTCTGCTGATCTGGATGGCAGATGGACGGACCCTCCATGAGCGCGGCCTCCGCGCGAGCATAGCACTTTATTGTATCCGGCCCGACTTAATCGACGGCGCCACTCTCGAACAAATCGGCACGCTGGCCGGCTGCTCCCGGCAGGCTGTGCATAAACTGGCCAGCGCGTTCCGCCAAACCACAGGCATGCAAGCATGAGCAACGAAGTGCAGTCTTCTTTTCCGCGCCCCACCAGTGCAGATGAAATAAACCGGCTGCATGCGGAGTCCGAAAAGTCGCGCGTCGAATCCCACGCCATGCTCCACGTCGCATTGGAGGCGGCTTGGAAAGCGGGCCAATTACTTTTGGCAGAAAAGCGCACTGTCCGCCGCACGATGGGACCTGGCGCATGGATTCTCTGGTTGGAACGGTATTTTGCCGGCACTCCGCGAACCGCCCAGCACTATATGCGGCTCGCCAGCATTGTCGCCGATGTCTCGTTCCTTCAGGGGATGAGTTTGCGCCAGGCGTATTTCAGCTTGGGGATTGCGACTGAGCCAAAGTCACCGGCCCGCTCCGCCATGCTCCGCCCGGTACCCCAGCACGCCACCTTGGCGGTGCGACTGCTGGCCCTTCTCCCTGCCAAATCGAACTCGATTTCGCCGGAAATGCAGCGTGCCTATCGGCAGGATTTCCGGCCGCTATACGAGCGCCTGCGCTTACTTTTTGAGTAGGATCCGAGGCAGCGCGTCGCGGATGGACTGAGCCCATTTTCAATCAGCTCGGCAAGGGCGACAGCCCGCGGACGGGATCGGAGTCCGGGGACGCGAACGAGCAAGGGCGATCCGGAGCCGCAGGCGAACGGCGGCCGCCGCGAGGAAGCGCGCCCCGGTCTCCGCTTCACGTCCCATCGCTCCGTAAGTGCACGGGTGGTACGCCGAAACAGGCCACGCGGCGTGCCTCCCGTGCAGGTCGGAAAAAGCGGCAGATGCCGGGCCGGCGCGCGCATTCGATTCCGCCTTGTTAGCGCATTCATGCGCACGTTGACGCGCGCATTAGTGTGACGACCACACGATGCACTTATGAAAGTCCTGTCCGTTGCGAAACGCGCAAGGGGTAGGGTGTCTCACAGAAAAGAAACGATCATTCGTTTCCTAAGTCATCGTCGTTGAGTCGCCAAAAAACGATGATTCAAACAAAAATTCAGTTCAACCTGAGTAACGCCAAAGAGTATTTCCGCGAGCACTTGGAAGCGGGCGATTACTATTCTGAGGGACAAAAAATCGCGGGTGAATGGATCGGCCACGGTGCCGAAAGATTGGGGCTAAAGGGGTCCGTGGATGAAGAGGCATTCATCGCATTGTGTGAAGGCAAGCATCCTGAAACCGGAAAACGATTAGGCCAGCGGATGAATTCAACCCGGCAAGAAGGTGAGGACGTGAAGGCCAATCGGCGGATCTTTTACGACTTTACGATTGCGCCACCAAAGAGTGTTTCAGTGGTGGCAATGACTCAGGATGACCGTATTTTGAAGCTGCACGAAAACGCAGTCCGGCACGCCATGGCGGAACTCGAAAAACTGGCTGGCGCACGAATCCGCAAGTCG
>JANYFP010000416.1 GCA_025362555.1 Verrucomicrobiota bacterium | reverse complement strand
GGTACGCCAAATTTTCGTAGCGCGAAACGTAACGGTAGCGCTGCACCATGTAGTGAAGCATCGTGGCATTTCCGCCGCCGTTCTTTTGGTGGCTCTCCATGATCGGGGAAAACACATTGAGTTCCTCCGCCGGACAAAACGTCTGCGCCGTGGCGAGTGACGCATAGGATTGCATCCCGAATTCCGAGCAAAAGCGCACACGCAGTCCTTCATAGGATTTCACCGGGGCGCGGGAATGCCAGACCTTCCAATAATGCACGTCACCGGCGCGGCCATCGTTGGTATCAGCAAAGTATTCCCCGGGAGTCCACGGCGACGACGGCCAGTACGGCGTGATGCCATCGCATTGCTCGACGATCTCCGGGATAACCTCATGGAAAATCCGGGCGTAATCGGAAGCTTGCGCAGGATTGGCGCGCAACGCCTCACCCAATTCGGGAATCATCGGCACCTCATTGTTGCCGCACCAAAGAGCAAGTGAAGCGCGGTGCTGCAGACGGCGGACCTGTTGCGCCACCTCCGGCCGAAGGACGTCGCAATAATCCGCCGCGCCAGGATACAGCGCGCAGGCAAACATGAAATCCTGCCAGACTAAAAGTCCGAGCTCATCACAGAGATCGTAGAATGAATCGAATTCGTAGATCCCGCCGCCCCACACGCGGATCATATTCATGTGCGCATCAACCGCCGCCCCCAAACGCGCGGCAAAACGTTCGCGGTTACATTCCGTGACAAACGCGTGATCCGGAATCCAGTTCGCGCCCTTGGCAAAAATCGGCCGTCCATTAACGCGAAAATAAAATGTTTCACCCTCGGCATCTTTCTCCCGGACCAACTCGATAGTGCGAAACCCGGTGCGTCGGATCCACGAGTCCGCGTACCCACTATCGGATACATGCAAATCAACCTTGATTTGATAGAGCGGCTGCGCGCCCTGCCCGGCCGGCCACCAAAGTTCCGGCGGCCGCAGCGTGATCACGAGTTCGCCCACACCACCAGTCACGGCCGCGACCGATTGGCCGCGCAGCGAAAGCGTAGCGGTGAAATGCTCGGTCCCGGTCGCGCCAGTAAGTTCCGGCGACAGGCGCAGACGGACCGTCCCGTCCGCCAAATGAGTTTGCTGAAGGTGCACGTGATCGAGTCGCGCGCCATTCCAGCTCTCGAGCCGGACCGGTTGCCAGATACCGCAAGTGACAAAACGAGGACCCCAGTCCCAGCTGTATTGACACTGTTCCTTGCGAATCCGCGAACGCCCACCGACGGGATCGTTGCGTTCTTTGAGTGGTTGCCAACCCACGTGGGTCGCAAGGTAGTCAAGGGTGTTAAAAAAAGTTACCTCGAGCAGATTACCCGTTGGAAGCAGCAGGGCGCGAACTTCCCACTCGTGCCGCACAAACATATTTTCGGTGCGGCCGATAACGCAGCCGTTGAGCTTAACCTCCGCGAGCGTATCGAGCCCGTCGAAGACCAGGTGAACGTGTTCACAGGAGAGACGGGATTGGCTGACATCGAATCGGGTCCGATAGCGCCAGTCGCGCTGCTCGATCCACTGGAGGTCCGCTTCGTTCCGGCCGGCGAATGGATCCGGAATCAGGCCGTGCCGTCGAAGGTCGGTGTGAATGCAACCGGGCACGCGGGCTTCAAGCCAGGTAGCGCGAGTGTCATCATAGAATTCAAATTGGGCAGGGAGCGTATCGCGGAAGCAATGCATGAAGAAAAACGTGGAGAAATAATCGGACCTTAAAAAAAGGCCCTCGCACCGGTTGCTTTGAACCGGTCGCGAGGGCCGCATTCGGCGACGGATTTACCGTCGGAGAGATTTTAACTTGGGATTAGAACGTGAAGGTGTTCGTCAGCTGAAAACTGCGATGCTCGGCGATGCGCGCGCCGCCAATCGTCCCGTCGGGCTGGGCGTAGATCGGAATTAACTTATCACCGATGTTGACGTTGCGCACATTGAGCTGGATCCGCCACATGATGGCCTTCGTCAGTCGACGTTCATAGCCGGCCCACAGATCAATGTTGGTTTCCGTCGGTCCATAGTACGGATGCTTGACGTCGTATTGCGCCACGCCGTTGACCGTGATGACGGGAAAGCCAATCGCCACCTTGTCCTGCCAGCGCACACCGCCGCCGACACTCGCGCCTTTCAATACACCCGTCTTGAAATCGTAACTGGTGATGGCATTCCAGCGCCACTTCCGGACTTCCTGTGCCGCACCACCATTTTGATTTTTGGCGGTCTGATAAGGGATCATGATGTTTTGAGTCGCGTAGTCGCGAAGGTTTTGACTGCCCGCGCCAAACATCTCGAGGTCACCCGCCGCGCCCAGCCACACTTTGCTGCGGTCCGCAATCCATTGATCAATGTCGTTGGCGATGTTGGAGCGAACCGCTTCCTGCTTGGAGGCATTCAAGGACAAGCGCCAATTCGGGAGGATATTATAGGTGAGCTCCGTTTCCACGCCCTTCGATACGGTATCGGCGAGCTGCGTGATGCCGCCCGGGCGATTATTGAAGGTGTTAAATCCATCGTTACCATTTGGCGACTGGCTGAAAACCCAAGCCTTCTGGAATTCCGTCGAGGGAAGGTTGGCCAAAAACGCCGTCACCGCCGCCGGATGCGTCGCCTGATTGTAAGCGCGACTCGTCGCATCCCACGCCAAGGCTTCGGTGGCTCCAGGATAAAATGCATTGAGCACCGACACCGCGTCATTCTTTAGCGCGGTCTCGTACTTATTGACGCGCATAACGAGTTTGTCGTCGAACAGCGTGATCAGAAAGCCGACATCCTTGGTCTTGCCCGCCGGAGCAGGTTGATTGTTGCCGAACATATCGGCGCGGCCAGCCGAGGCCTGAAAATTATCCGCCTTGTTATAGAAGAGATCGAACGTCGCGCCAAAAGGCAGACGTTTATTCACGAACTTTGGCGAATGACCAACCACGCTCCAACTCGTCGTATGGCCAGAGACTGAACTGCTCGGGGTCGAGGGCAAATGCCATGATGGATTATAAACATCGGCGCCTTGTGTCACCGGATTGCGCGGCGGTGCGCCGGCCTTGTAATTGTCCGCCGTGTCACTGCGAATACCGACGGTGGGAACAATCACGCCATCGAGCAAAAAGCCCTGCCAAACGACGGCGCTGGATTTAATTTTGTCCTCGGTTTCCGTGGAACTCGGACTGTAGAGCGTATCTTTGTCAGCGTCACGGGTCAGAATATTCACTGGTGCGGTTTGAAATGCGCCCGCGCCACTGTTCAGCGCCCGATTCCAATAAAGAGCATTCAAACCGGGACGTGGATTTTCCAGCGCGCCAATATTTGAAAGATTGGCGCCGCTCAAACTGGTCGCGTTAAGCAAGCTTGGCCCGATGTAATGCAAATTAACCACCAGGCGGGAATCAGAATTTTGATCAAAATTATTGACGATCGTGCCGTACTGGCCGTCGGCGGTGTAACCGCGCCATTTTCTGAAATCCTTATCCACGCGTTGCGTGTTATAGAGTCCGGTAAAGGTGTGCTTGCCGATAATCTTGCTGAGAAGATTCGCCCCGAGGTGCTTCTTGGCATCGAACTGAACGAACGCCGTGGCCCGGAAGGCCTCGCGCCGATTGTAGTCGGAGGCGTTATCCAGCGAGTCAGACGCGATGTAAGGCCGACCAAGGTTGGGATTCGGGGTGCCGTCAATAAGTGTCCGGTTCAAATCAATCGCGAGGGCTTGTCCGTCACGAAATCCGGTCGTCGCGGCTTCGGCGCCAGAATAGAATCGTTGCCGATCATAGCCGAGTTCGAATCCTGCATCACCGTTGAAAAGCGACTCCTCAAGCGCGAGGTTGGCGGCATTGAATTTCTGCCACTCGTGTTTGTTCGGACCGTCGATCAATTTATTGTAGAAATCAAAAACCGTCGGATCCAACAGCTGTTGGTCCTTATAAAAAGAGCCGTATTGTTTCGCGCCCCAGGCGGTGGCAACCGCCGTGCTCGAGCCGCGGGAACCAATCGATGACCAGCCGAGCTGGGAGAGACCAGTGTTCAACGAAGTATTCCGGCTGACCAAAATATAGGCAGGCTCGCCCGCTCCCCCTTGCACGCCGTTGTTCGGATCACCCCAGATCGCGACGAGATTATTGCCGGTGCGTGGCACCGTCCCGAGAATCGTGTATTTCGCGCGATCAGCCGCGACATTCGCCGGGTCGAGCGTTATTTTATTCAGACCGTTCGGATCAAACCACGGAGTAATCTGGTCACCGAGTGGATTTGGGCGTGGACGGTTGGCTTGGATATCGCCATTTTCATAATTGCCTCTGATGCGGGTGCTGGCCCAGCCAAAATTCAGGAAACGCGGCTCGTAGCGAAGCGCCGCATAGATTCGGCGCGCATCCTCGAAGGCGGGTTTCTGACGGTACTTCGTTTTGTCGTAGAGCGTATCAATCAGAATACTCAGTTCCTTCGGAATCAAAACCTGATTGAGCTCCACCGACGCACGGGTGCTGCCCTGGTCATCGTTGCGGAAGCTGACTTTATAGCTGTTGGCAAAACTGGCGAGATTCAGGCCGTTGTTGATAATGCCGGCAGGACTCCCCAAACCAAACAGGATTGAGTTCGGTCCACGCTGGATATCGACCCGCTTGGTATTGTAAGTATCAAACGGAATATCCGTCAGATAAAGATCGCGAGTCAGGTCGGCCGCCGCCAACCCACGCACCCGCGTATTTGTCTGAGGACGATAACGCGTCAGTTCAAAATCCGAATAACCACTGCCCAGCGCGGCGCCGGAAATATTGCCGCCGGGCCCGCCGACTTCAGTGTTGGTGGTGTAAGCCAGCAGTGATTTCGCATCGGTCGCACCCGTGTCTTTGAAAAACTGTTCGGTCACGACTGAGATGGCCGAGCCAATGTCTCGCAGGTCGGTCTTGATGCGGGTACCCGAGAGCGTGCTCGCGGCGCGATAACCTTGATCATCCGAACTCGTGACCGTAAATGGCGACAGGATGATCGGTTCTTCGCTCGCACCAACAGCGGGTGCGGGTGTGGGCGCTGGCGCGACGTCAGCGTGCAAGTTATTTCCTAACCAGAGAAGGCTCGCCATGATTACGGCGATGGGCTTTTTGGGGAGTCTCCGATCCCTAGCTCTACTGAATTTCTTATTTGTCATTGGGTGTGGTGTTTTGGGGTTTGGCAGAATGAGTCGCTAAAAAATTGGCCGACAGCAAAAGATGCTCGAGGTGACGGGGGCATAACGACAGCGTCACCCGCGGATTAAGCAGGAGCGAAGTCACCTCGACGATAGGGCGCGCGACAGCCGAACAGGATCGTCCGGTCATAACTTAAAGAAAAGTCCGGCACCGAAGCGCCGCGGCTGAACTGCACAGATCGAAGCATGGGGTAATGCAAAATACTCCCCCACTCTACCTGATCGCCCCCTTGCGGGTAAATGTCCGCACCCGCGAAGAGATATCTATTCCGGCGAAGGACGCAGCGAACTTGGCGACACGCCGTGAAAACGCTTAAAGACCCGCGAAAAATGATACGGGTTTTGAAAGCCCAGCAAATGACTGATCTCCTTCACCGGCATCTTCGACTGGCCGAGCAACGAAGCGGCATAGCGAATCTTGTGCGCCACGTAAGCGTGCGCCGGCGATTGACCGAGCACGGTCCGGCAGCGCTGCGTCAAGGTTCTCGCACTGGTGCCCATTTCCCGGGCCATCATTTCCACACTCGGCCAGTCAGTACGATGCGCGTCAAAAACCTGGACCAAGCGCACCAGAAACGCATGGGCCTCGGTCTGACTCAGAAAACGTGCCGCAATGCGATCCTTCGGCAAGGCGCGGATCAGGCGCCAGAAAAACTCCAGCAGCAGGGCATTCTGAATTTTCGGCGTCATGTCGTCAGTTTGCAGCGCCTCGTCGCGCATCGACCGGACCACCTGCCAGATTTCAGCCTGCTTGCTGCGCAAGACTTGTTCTTCCGCGATGATGGCTGAATGAAAGAGGATATCCAAAGATTTCTCCTTCTCCGTGCCCTTCAAATCAAAGTTGACCGAACAATAGCGGAGCGGCGGCCGACAATCGTCCTCGTGCCAGTCACCGGGCTTCACAATAAGAATCTCGTCGGGGCCAAGCACCAGCGGCTGATCGTTTACCGTGCAGCGATAGCAACCCACCTCGACCAAGATTATCTGATAATTCAAGTGCTGATGCCGCGTATAAACGTACGGCTCACGGATAGTGACCGAGTTGAAACTACTCAGCACCGGCTTCGCCAGTTCGTAAACCGTCGGGGCCGTGCGCAAATAAAAAAACTGCACATCATGTGAGTCGGTCAAAGGATGCATGTGGAGAATTTTGAAGGGGCGATGCTGCGATTTTTAACTCCAGGCGTACTCTTCCCCAGAATCATTCCATTCCGCGTATTTGATTCCGATTAGTTTGTCCACCTTTGGTCCAATCCAACGGCGGATTGTATCTGCCGCTCCAGTTATCCTAGAAAACTCAGATGAGAAACCGCTAATCTACGCTAATTGACGCTAATCAAGAAATTCAAAAAGAACGGGACAAAAAAGTGGTTCACCTGATCGGTGAACAAAACGCTCTGAACGAAAGCCAAGGATTGCCTGCATTAGCGCCGATTAGCGAAAATTAGCGGTTAACTGAATGCAGAATTTGAG
>JANYFP010000397.1 GCA_025362555.1 Verrucomicrobiota bacterium | reverse complement strand
TCCGCGACTGCCACGGCGGGTTAAACGATAGCGGGCTTTCATGGTGGTTGTTGCAACCACGACGATAGCGGGAAACAGAGCCGCAGGGTTAGCGGGTAGCGGAAGAGTTACTTTCCGTTACGCCAAATTCTCCGGGAGTGGAAAATTTGGTGTCCGTTTTGGTGTCCGTCTCCGCCTCGAAATCTCCGAACTCAGAGCTGCACACGCAGTTGAATTTGGAGGCGCGGGGCGGAATCGAACCGCCGATAGAGCTTTTGCAGAGCTCGGCCTTACCACTTGGCGACCGCGCCTTAACCCAAACGGGCCGCAACTTGGGTCAATTTTTCCGGTTCCGCAAGAACTGAAATCAGCATAATTCACGCTAGACTCCCGGCGTTCGTTTACGGTTAATCAACCCATGGCTTGTACTGTTTTCACTATCGCCAATCAAAAGGGCGGCGTCGGCAAAACCACCACCGCAATTAATCTCGCGGCCGCTTTCGCCGAACAAAAAATCCACACCCTCGTCGTGGACCTGGACCCCCAGGCCAACGCCACCAGCGCGCTGGGCATTGAAAAACAGGAGGGCAAAAGCCTCTACGGCCCGCTGCGCGGTGAAGGCAGCGTCTTTGAAATGCTCACGCCCACCGCGTGGCCTCACCTCGCCCTGATCCCCGCCGAAGTGGATCTCGCAGCCATCGAGATCGAACTCGCCCAACAAGAAAATTACCTGCTCCGTTTGCGGTCAGTCCTTGAACCGCTTCGCGCCTCGGGCGGCTACCGCGCCATCATCATCGATTGCCCGCCCTCCCTCGGTATGCTGTCCATGAATTCCCTCGCGGCCGCGGATCAGCTTCTCATCGCCCTGCAGTGCGAATATATGGCGCTCGAAGGCTTGGGTCAGATTCTCAAAGTCGTCGACCGCCTCAAGAACGCCGGAATCAATCCCGCACTGGAAGTCGGTGGCGTGATCATGACCATGTACGACAGCCGGATCAACCTCGCCAAACAGGTCGTGGACGAAGTGAAGCAGCATTTGCCCGAGAAGATTTTCAAAACGCTCATTCCCCGCACCGTTCGACTCAGCGAAGCACCCAGCTTCGGCAAACCCATCTTTGCGTACGATCCCACCGGAGCTGGTTCCACGGCGTACCGCGCCTTGAGCCATGAGATTATCAAACGATTTGGCCTTAAGGGCAGCGGGGCCTAAGCCACTAGTCCAAGGGCGCCTGTTTCAATCGCCCGGGTCGTTGGTTCCATCTGTAATGCTCAACGGTCACTTGCGATTTTACCTGCGGACTGCCACACTCAGTTATTCATTTCCGACGCATGCTCGCCGTCCTCAATAAATACCGCTCGATCTTTGCGATCGGCCTGCAAAGCAATCTGGTCTACCGCTGGAATTTTGCGGTGCGTGCGAGTTTCTCGCTCGTGCATTTGACGTTTGTATTTGTGCTGTGGGGCGCGGCCTTCTCAGGCCAGGCCGGCATCGGCGGGTTCGATCTCCGGCAAACCCTCACCTACTTCGTGGTGATGTTGGTCCTGCAATTTTTCATCAGTGCGATGAACGAGGACTATGAAATCTCCGAGGAAATCCGCAACGGGTTGATCAACCAATTCCTGCTGAAACCGATTAACTATTATCTGTATCGCTTCAGTATTTTTGTCAGCGCCCGTCTCGTTTCCGGGCTGCTCGCCTTGTTGCCAATGATCCTGATTTATCCGCTCCTGGCCGATAAATTGGTACTGCCGTCAATTGGCTGGACCTACGCCGCCGTCATTCCGGCGCTGATCATGTCATCAATCATCCAATTCACGATCGCCTACTGTTTCGGACTTCTGACGTTTTGGTTTCTTGAGATTCAGTCATTCATCATCTTGTCCCTGGCCGTGGAAACCGTGCTCGGCGGTCAGGTCTTCCCCCTCGATTTGCTGCCGAAGTGGCTCTACGATTTTTCCGCCTACCTTCCTTATTACTATCAGATGTATTTTCCTGCGGCCTTGTTGACCGGGCGCATCACCGACCAGGCGTTTATTATTCGTGGATTGGGCATCCAATTCTTCTGGGTGCTGGCACTGCTCGGCATGGCCCAACTGCTTTGGTCGCGCGGCCTGCGTCGCCACACGGCCGTGGGCGGCTGAACCGATGAACTCACTCGCCCACTACTCCCGTCTCTGGCTCGCCGGCGCTCGCTATTCGATCGTGCGGACAATGATGTTTCGCGCCGACTTCATCATGTGGTCACTCGTGGAATTATTTTGGATGGGCGTGAATCTCCTCCTGATCGCAGTCGTCTACCGCCACACGAACTCCATTGCCGGCTGGGGGCCGTGGGAAATGACGATCATTGTTGGCACCTCGATGCTCGTGCAGCGATTGCTCATGGGGCTTTTCTGGACGAACCTGTTTGAGATGGGCCGCAATGTGCGCAGCGGGCATTTCGATTTTTTCATGGCTCAACCCGGCAGCCCATTGTTCATGGTTTCCACCCGCAAGATTGATCTCGATGGCTTCCTCAACGCCCCATTGGCGTTAGGCGTTGTCGTCTATGCCTGTCACCGACTCGGGCTCCATCCCTCGGTCTGGCAAATGGTCGGCTATGGCGGATTTATCATCTGCGGCCTGGCCATTCACTACTCGACGTTGCTGATTTTGGTCTCACTCGTTTTTTGGCTGCAAAGCGCCAAGGGGCTCGAGGGCGGCTACTTTGGGGTCAATGAATTCTCCCGTCTTCCACGGGAAGCGTTACGTGGCATCGCCGCCGTCATTTTCGTTTATGCCTTGCCGGTCATTTTGGTAACCAACGTGCCGGCTCGCGCCCTACTTCACGGAGTCGAGTTGGTTCCCGCGCTCTGGTTAATCGGCGCAGCGGTGGGCTGGTTCACCTTTGCCGTGATCGTTTTTAACCGCGGCCTTCGCCGCTACTCCAGTGCCAGCTCCTGAAACCAATTCCATGCCCGACCAGATCGTCGCCTTGCAAGAGCGCATCGGCTATCAGTTCCGCACGCCTGCGTTGCTGACCGAAGCGTTGACGCACGGTTCTTATTTGCAGGAAAACGTCACGGCTGGTGCAAACAATCAGCGCTTGGAATTTCTGGGTGATGCCGTGCTGCATTTCATCATCACGGACTCACTTTATCGCGAATCGACAACCGAACGCGAAGGCATTCTTACCCGCCGCCGGGCCATTCTTTCCAAAGGGGAATTCCTTACCCAACTTGCGCGGGACCTCGGACTCGATGTCTGCGTGCGGTTGAACAAGAGCGAAGAAGACGCCGGTGGCCGGGGGCGTGCTTCCATTTTGGAGGACGCTTTTGAAGCGCTGGTCGGCGCCATTTACCTCGACAGTGATTTGGTCACCACGAGTCGCGTGGTGCTGGCGTGGTATGGCCCACTCGCCGACCGGGTTCTCCCCGCGGAACATGCGGAAAACCCGAAGGGACGCCTCCAGGAATTAGTCCAGCCCATCCACGGCAATATCGCCCTGCGCTATGAAGTGGTGACGACCAGCGGCCCCCGCCACGCGCAGGAATATGAAGTCGCCGTTTTTGTGCATGAGCAAAAACTCGGCACGGGGCGCGGTACATCCAAGAAGACAGCGGAAGAGGCTGCCGCGCGCGCGGCACTCGCCGGTTTTTCTGATGAAGAGCTAGGTTTATTAAAATGAGTGCGATGGAGTATTTGCCGGCACGACATAATTCTCGGCCAACTGGTATTGGGAGATTGGTCGCTTTTGTAGGCGGGGTGACCCCACCCCGCAAGTTATACGCGGCGAAGAATAACACCGCAGGGTGAGGGCACCCCGCCCACATTAATTCAGACCAATCACTCCTCGGCTCACGTTGCATGGCTTCCGACTCTCCTGCTGCTCGCACCAAAATCACTGGCGTCTGTCCACCGGCGCAAGCGTACGCAATTGGCGGGTTGCTTGAACGCTATTCGGCCCCGGTGTGGCTGATTATCCACGAGGACGCCAAGAAAGCGGATTCGCTGAGCGAAGACATTGCCCTGTTTCACCGCGCGAGCAATCCGAACGGTTTGCTGCAAATCATCGATTTCCCAGAAGCGCAAACGGCGAGCCGCGAAATGCGCGAGGCGTTCAACGCCGCCAGTGACCGCTTTTCCGTCCTGAGCCGATTGAGTGGCTTACGCACGGCGGGCCGCTCCAAGTCGACTGGCGGACAGAAGATGCCCGGACCACAAAGCCCGACCCTAATCATTCTCGCCACCCCCGCCGCCCTGCTGCAACCGGTGCCGCCAGCGGCAGATTTTGCGGCCAAAGAAATTGAATTGCACCGGGGCCAATCCCATCCGTTTCAGGAATTGCTGAAGCTCCTCGAAGCTTTCGATTACGACAGCGAAGCGGTGTGCGAGGCGCCCGGCCAATACGCGGTGCGCGGAGGAATTGTCGACGTCTATCCGATCACGGCGCACCAACCCTACCGGCTCGATTTTTTCGGCGATACGCTCGAGGAAATCCGGGCGCTTGACCCCGTGAGTCAGCGTTCGGGCGACGCGGTCGAGGTCATCACCCTCACGGCCGCACCGCACTCACTGGCCGTTGGTCCTCCCGCTTCGCTCCTCGATTACCTCAATCCGGCCTCGCACGCCGTTCTCCTGGAACCCAAGTCACTGGAAGAACTCTTTGATACCCTCGCTCCAGACGAAACAGTCGCGACGAATGAGCGCGCGCCCCTGCCCTTCCTGGGCGCTCTCGCCACCGGGTGCGCGCATTTGTTCGGGGTCGGCGATCTGGATCTCGCGAGTGAGTTATTCGATGGCGCGGCGGCGGAAGAAACCTGGGATACGGAGTCTCTCGCCCACCATCGGAGTTATCCGGAAGAACACCTGCTCGCGCATGAACGATTACAGGCCGAAGAAAGCGCACGCCGCCAATTCCTCCAGCAGGTCGCGACTTGGAAACACGAGGGATATGCCGTCGATCTGGTGGTCTCAAAAGAGGGCGAAGAACAACGTGTGCGTGAGCTGCTTGACGAGGACGCGACGCTGAAGAAAATCAAACCCCGCTATTTACGCGGTGCGTTGAACGAAGGATTTCGCGTGACGGTACGCACGGACCGTAGCGGGTCCAGTGGCTCCGTCCGCCCGAAGGAAAATGGAATCGTGGTCGTCAGTGAGACGGAGATTTTTGGCCGGCGGCGGCAGCGTTTGGCGAAACCCAAACGCGCGGTCGCGACGGCGTCGGCGGTTGATCAGCTGCTCGATTTCTCTGAATTGGTCGAAGGCGATTTTGTCGTCCATCTCTCCCATGGCATCGCGCTCTACCGCGGTCTGACCAAACTCGAAACGCGCGACGGCATCAGGGAAGTGATCTCGCTCGAGTTCGACGAGAAAGTTACGTTGCACGTCCCGCTGCAGGAATCGCATCTGATCAGCCGCTATGTCGGCCTAACCAAGAGCAAACCGCAACTCGGACGCGTCGGCTCGGGTCGTTGGGAAAAAGCCCGGCAAGCCGCGGAACGTTCAACGCTCGATCTCGCCGCTGATTTGCTGGCCATTCAGGCAAAACGCGAGACTCAGCCCGGCCATGCTTTTGCCGAGGACAATGTGTGGATGAAAGAATTCGAAGCCGCCTTTCCCTTCACCGAGACGCGCGATCAGGCGAAGGCGATTATGGAATTGAAGGCGGACATGGAACGCACGCGCCCAATGGACCGGCTGGTCTGCGGCGATGTGGGTTTCGGCAAAACCGAAGTGGCGATTCGCGGCGCATTCAAAGCGGTCATGGGTGGGAAACAGGTGGCCATTCTCGTGCCCACGACGGTACTCGCGCAACAGCATCTCAACACCTTCCGCGAACGCATGGCAGGCTATCCGGTGGCGGTCGAAATGATCAGCCGGTTCCGCACGCGCAAAGAACAGGATCTGATTTTGGCGGCGGTCGCCGAGGGGAAAATCGATGTGCTCATCGGGACCCATCGACTCGTGCAGGACGACGTAAAGTTCAAGGATCTCGGCCTCGTGATCGTGGACGAGGAGCAACGTTTCGGCGTGAAACACAAAGAAGTATTCAAGCGCTGGCGGGCGCACGTGGACATGCTGTCGATGAGCGCGACCCCGATCCCGCGGACCCTTTATCTGGCACTCACCGGCGCGAGGGATCTCAGCACCATCGAAACAGCACCGTCGAACCGGCTGCCGATCCAGACGATCGTCAAAAGCTATGACGAAAAATTAATCGTCGAGGCCATTCAACATGAAGTGCGACGTGGCGGTCAGGTTTTTTATCTCCACAACCGGGTCATGAGCATCGATCTGGTGGCGGCGCGATTGGGCGAATTGCTGCCGACACTCACCATCGGGGTGGGCCACGGCAAAATGGGCGAAGTCGAATTGGAACGGGTCATGACTGAGTTCGTCGCGGGAAAGTTCAACGTGCTCGTCTGCACGACGATCATCGAATCCGGATTGGATATTCCGAATTGCAACACGATCATCATTGAAGGCGCGGATCGTTTTGGATTGTCGCAATTGTACCAACTCCGCGGGCGCGTCGGCCGGTTCAAACACCAGGCGTACGCCTACCTGCTGTTGCACCGGCACGCGCGGGTGCTCGACATCGCGCGGCAGCGGTTGAGTGCGATCCGGCAGCACAATCAGCTCGGCGCCGGGTTCCGCATTGCGATGCGCGATTTGGAATTGCGCGGAGCCGGAAATTTACTCGGGGCGGAACAAAGCGGGCACATTGTTGGCGTCGGGTTCGAGCTGTATTGCCAATTGCTGCGGCAAAGCGTGGCCCGGCTCAAGGGCGAGAAACAAGCCTCGCTCATCCGCGCCAGTGTGAAACTGGATTTTGTCTTTGTCGGTGAAGGCATCGACACCCCACGGGCGGAAGCCACGGACAGTTTCACCGCGCTCAAGCAGGCGGAGCGGGGGGAGGGAGAAATTGACAAGATTCAGGCCCGGCTGCCGGCCACGTATATCAATGAAACCCGGTTGCGGATCGATTTTTACCGGCGATTGGCGATGGTGGAGAGCCCGGCGCAGGTTAAATTGCTCGAAGCCGAACTTCGCGACCGATTTGGTAAATTCGGCGAGGAAGTCCGGGCCTTGCTGTTGATCACCGAAATCCGCTCCCGGGCGGAACAAAAGGGCATATTATCCGTCGAAACCGCTGGTAACCGCTTGAAGTGCCTCCGCAATTCAGGCCGTCACGACGACTATATCCAAATGAGCAGCCGCTTTCCCCGCTTGACCGCCCCCACCCCCCTTGCAAGGTTGAAAGAAGTCATCACTTTTCTGCATAATCTTCCCGCTAAATGAGTCTCCGAGGCCACCGTACTTTATCCATCGCCCTGTTCGCCGCTATTGCGGCCTCCCTCCCGCTTGTCTCCGTCCGCGGTCAAACCGCACCGGCGGCTGCTGACAGTCTGAACCTGCGCTACGCCAATGGCATTGCCGCCATCGCCGAGGACAAGGTCATCACGGTCGATGACATTCGACGTGAAGTGGGCCCACTCATTCCTGAGATCCAAAAGCAGGCGCACAACGAGAAGGAATTTAATGAGAAGCTTGAATCGCTTCAGGAGGACGTGATTCAAAACCTCATCGACCGCGTTCTCATTGTGAAGGAATTCTACAAGGACGAGAAACGTCACGTCCCCGCCAGCTACATCGACAATATGGTGGCGGACACGATCATTTCCCAGTTCGACGGCGACCGGAGCAAATACCTCGCTTACCTTCGTTCCCGCGGCATTTCGCAGAAGGACTTCCGGCGCGAGCAGGAAGAAAATATGATCTACGATTACATGCGCCAACAACAGGCGAAGTCGTCGAGCACGGTCAGCCCGGTTAAGATCGAAGCGTTCTACGCAGAAAATAAAGAGCGCTTTTATCAAGAGGACAGCGTGCATCTGCGGCTCATCCAAATCGCCCGCACCCCGGAAGACACTGACGCCACGCTGAAGACCAAGGCGACGGAAGTAATCATCCAATTGACCGCAGGAGCTGATTTCGGCGATCTCGCCCGGCAGTACAGCAGTGATTCCCGCAAGGGCAAAGGCGGCGACTGGGGCTGGCAGCGTCGGCCTGACCTGCGCAAAGAATTCAGTGATGTCATTTTCTCACTCGAGAAAGGCAAATACGGCCCGCCATTAGTCATGCCCGAGGGCGCCTTCATTCTCTTCGTCGAAGATCGCAAATATGCCGGAACGCTTCCGCTTGATGAGGCTCGCCCGGACATTGAGCGCCTGCTGGTTCAACAAGGCAGCCGTCAGGCGCAGGAACGTTGGCTGGAAAAATTGCGACGCAATGCTTACGTGAAGCACTTCTAAGCTAAAGCTCGCGGGCCAGCGGGCGAAACCGCCAAGGCCCATGAGCGAAGATCCCTATCAGCCGTTACGTTTGAAAGACCTCGCCGTTGGCGAGCGCCCGCAAGAGCGGCTGGAAAAACTGGGCCCCGGTGCCCTCAGTGATACCGAGTTGCTGGCCATGTTGCTGCGCAGTGGCAGCCGAGGACACAATGTCCTGGTCATCTCCCAGCAATTGATGACCGAGGCCGGCTCGCTGGCCTCACTCGTACGCTGGGGCGAAACCGATTTTCGTCAGATCAAAGGGATCGGCCGAATCAAGGCCTTGCAGTTGATCACAGTCATGGAAGTCGCCAGACGCGTGCTCAGCCAAGGCGGCGAAATAGATCCGATATTCAACCGCCCGGAACTTGTTTTAACCCATTTCCAACCGCAAATTGCCGGCCTGTCCGTTGAGAAATTCTGGGTTCTTTGTCTCAATCGGAAAAATAGACTCTTGAAGCAAGTCGAGGTAACTTCCGGAACCGCGACCAATAGTCTGGCCCACCCCCGCGAAGTATTTCGCGAAGCCATTCGCCGAGGAGCCACGGCGATTATTTGCGTCCATAACCACCCCAGTGGAGACCCAGCCCCGAGTGCGGCTGACATTCAAGTCACCCGGCAGTTGCGCGAAGCAGCCAAAACAGTGGAGATCGAACTCACCGACCACGTGATTGTTGGCCGGGCAATGGCCGATCCCCGTGGTCTCGGCTTCTATAGTTTCCGCGAGGCGGGGGTTCTTTAGCCCCCTTGCTGGATACCTTTTAAAATGGTGGTTGAGGCCGGATTCGAACCAGCGAACGTCAGAGACGAGCTGATTTACAGTCAGCGCCCTTTAGCCACTTGGATACTCAACCATTCAAAAACGAAGGGTGAAGATATGGGGGCGTTTTGAGCTTTGCCAAGCGGTTTTTTGTCTAATTACGCACCCACTCCTCCGCTTGCTAACTTGCCCGCTGTCGCAACTGTGCTGTGAGTGCTAGAAACCCTGCATAACGCCTACGTCAGCCTGCTAGAACACCCGATTCTAAACGGTCTCCTCCCGCATTTGCTCACCGTCGTGGGCTTCCTGCTGGCCTTGCTCGCGATCGCCCGGCTCATGAGCGAGCGCAAGCAACCCAGCAACACGTTTGCCTGGTTGCTCGCCATCGCATTCATTCCCTATGTCGGAGTGCCCTTGTACCTGATGCTCGGCGGACGGAAAATCAAACGCCTCGCCGCACGGAAAGCACCGCTTTGTCCCATCGTGCCGGGAATAATTCCACCCGCCGCCGCCAACTCTGCGACCGCGAAGGTCCTGATGTTTAACGGAGCCAGTCCACCTATCAGTGGAAATCGAGTGCACTTCATCACGACGGGCGAAGAGGCGTTTGCAAAACTCGAACAGGGCATCCGCGAAGCAAAGCACAGCATTCACATCATGACGTTTATTTTAGGCCGCGATGCCGTGGGAAAACGCATCATCAAGCTGCTCACCCAACGGGCC